>CAYYJL010000009.1:0-5977 GCA_964472245.1 uncultured Ignavibacteriaceae bacterium
CATCGGATGGATGCTCGCGCCGGCGACCGGTGACCCGTCGTGCGCGCGCTCGACAGTTTGCGCGAAAAGAACCTGGCTTATGTCTTTCACGGCTCCGACGCGCGCGTGCCAAAATACGGCCATTTGTTTTCCAAAGTTTACGATCTCAATCCGCAGGAAACGGCGGTGCTGGTTGTGCTGATGTTGCGCGGGCCGCAAACGCCTGGCGAGTTGCGTTCGCGCACGCCGCACCTGCTGGCTTTCGACAGTCTGGCGCAAAGTGCAGGATTGCAAAATCACTTATTCAGCCGCAATCTTTCACTCTTTGAGATTCAGAAACAGCTGCAGGATGACGAATATATCTATACTATTCGCATGACCGAGGATTCCGCATATATATTCCTGGTTTCTGCAACTGACCTTAAGATAACCAGACGCAAGGGAGGGAAAACCTCACTGAGCCGTATTAAAAAGGCAGTTTCTCCGCAATATGATAACAGAATCGGGACTCCTGATTTTGTCAACAAAGATTTATTCGCTTTTGATGCACTGGCAGCTTCTTATCTCTATAAATTCCTTTTTGAAGAAGCAGCAGCACATATCCCTCAAGGTGCAAGGATTGTAGTACTCCCGGATGAATTTCTGAAAAATTTCCCTTTGGAAATTTTAGTTGCAGGTTTCAGCAGCAACACAGGCAGCTTTAATTATGATGAATGTGAATTCCTGGGGAGTAAATACCGATTCGTATATACACCGGGTTATTCAGTTTATCATGCTTTGTCCTCACTGAAAAGCAGCGGTTCAAAGCAGTCCCTGCTTATCGGTAATCCCTTTATGTCTGCCGGTTCAAAATTGTTCGCCCAACGCAGAGGATTAATGAAGGACAAGCCAGATGCAAAGGAATCAGTCATGCTCCCCTTGCGCTTTTCTTTATCAGAAGTAAATAATATTGATAATATGCTGGATTTTGCCACAGTGCTTTCCGGGTCATTTGCAACGGAATCCCGGTTTAAGGAATTGGCTTCCACTGCTTCCCTGATTCATCTCAGCACGCATTCTGTCCTTTACAGGAATCAGCCCGTAATCTTTTTTTCTAATCTGTATGATGCAGCAAATGACGGTTTTCTTGAAGCCGGAGAAATCGCTTCTCTGAACCTGTCTGCAGATTTGGTTGTTCTCAGCAGCTGCGGCTCCGGACTCGGTACATCATCTGCAAATGAGGGTGTCGTCGGTTTTAATAAAGCCCTCTTAGAAGGGGGTGCAAAAAGTGTTGTTTCAACTTTGTGGGAAATTGACGATAAATATACAGCCGCATTCATGGCATTGTTTTATCATCAGCTCAGTGTGGGGGTCAGTAAAAGCGAAGCGCTCAGGCGGGCTAAAGATGAATTCATTAAAACTATTGACCCGAACCCTTATTACTGGGGTGCCTTTGTATTGTACGGTTCAGATAGTCAGATGCATATAGAAAAGAAAAACTATGTGTTCATCGTCATGCAATATATATCACTCGGCTTTGTATTCATGTTTATCATACTGATATATTTCCGCCGGCTTACCCGCAAAAAGGTAACCCCTCTGTAAATCTGGTGCGGGTTAGAATCCCTTACGGCAGACTTTTTCCAAATCTGCGTATGCCATAATGCTCACTAATTCTTCAAATGTGGTTTTTGCCTGCCAGCCAAGTTTTTCCTTTGCCTTTTTAGCATTGCCAAGCAGTATATCCACTTCTGTAGGACGGTAGTAGGAGGGACTTACCTCAACAATTTTCTGACCCGGCTTAACCTTGTCAAATGGTTTTACATGATGCGAGGGATATTTGGCAACAAGCATATCAACAGTATCCTTATCCACAGAATCAACATACCCTTTTTCTTCTGCGTCTTTGCCTTTCCAACCAATGGTAATTCCGTATGTATTAAAGGTACGCTCAACAAATTCTTTTACCGTATTGGTCTGTCCGGTAGCAAGCACAAAGTCATCCGGCTCGGAATGATTAAGTATTCTCCACATACCTTCACAATATTCAGGAGCATATCCCCAGTCCCGTTTTGCGTCAAGGTTGCCCAGCAGCAAAGTATCATCCAACCCGCTGACAATCCTTGCAGCTGCGCGTGATATCTTGCGCGTAACAAATGTTTCCCCGCGGCGGGGTGACTCATGATTAAATAAAATTCCGTTGCAGGCAAACAAATTATATGCTTCGCGGTAATTCACAATAATCCAGTAGCCATACAACTTTGCAACGCCGTAAGGAGAGCGTGGATAAAAAGGAGTTTTCTCTGTTTGCGGAGTTTCCACCACTTTACCATATAGTTCACTGGTAGATGCCTGATAAAATTTTACAGACTTCAGTCCCACTTCCCTTATTGCATCCAGGAACCTCAGCGTACCAAGGGCATCAACCTGTGCGGTATAATCCGGTAAATCAAACGATACCTTAACATGGCTCTGTGCACCAAGGTTATATATCTCGTTCGGTTCTATTTTATCAAGCAGGCGGTTGAGGTTACTGGTATCAACCAAATCGCCGTAATGCAGGAAGAGCTTTTTATTTAATATCTCTTTATTGTTGTAAAGATGGTCAATACGCCCCGTATTAAAGGAGCTGCTCCTTCTGATAATTCCGTGGACTTCATATCCTTTTTCCAATAAAATTTCTGCAAGATAACTTCCGTCCTGACCGGTTATGCCGGTGATGAGTGCTTTTTTCATTCTTACTTCTTTACTTGGTCAATATTTGCAAGATACCACTGATACGTCATTCTGATACCTGCCGGCAGCGATACTGATGATTTCCACCCCAATCCGTTTATCCGTGAGGAATCCATCAGTTTGCGCGGTGTGCCATCCGGTTTTGTTGCATCAAAAGTTAATCCCCCTTCGAAACCTGATATATCCTTTATCAGCTCTGCCAGTTCCCTAATGCTTATATCACTCCCTGTTCCGATATTAAGATGAGATATACCGCTGTTATATATATCCCCCGCATTGATATTTTCCAGCAGAAAATAGAGCGCATCCGCCAAATCATCCACATACATGAACTCTCGCAGGACGGTGCCTGTTCCCCAAACCGTAACATCTTTTTGCTCGTTAATTTTGGCATCATGAAACTTTCTCATTAAAGCCGGCAGAACATGGGAGTTCTGTAAATCAAAGTTATCCCCCTGCCCGTAAAGGTTTGTCGGCATGGCAGAGTAGAAGTTACAACCGTATTGCCGGTAATACGATTCAGCAAGTTTAATACCTGCTATTTTTGCAATAGCGTAAGGTTCATTAGTCGGCTCAAGCAATCCCGTCAGCAGGGATTCTTCCTTAATCGGCTGCGGTGCAAACTTGGGATATATACAGGATGAGCCCAGGAAAAGCAGTTTTGCCACTCCCGTCTTCCTTGCTGCCTCAATAAGGTTAGTTTCAATCATAAGATTGTCATATAAAAATTCGCCGCGGTAGATATTGTTAGCCAAAATTCCGCCGACCTTTGCGGCAGCAATAACCACTACTTCAGGTTTGTTCTTTTCAAAAAATTCTGTTACCTGCTGTTGATTACGTAAATCAGTAGATGTTCTTTCAGCGGTAATAAATTCGGTAAAACCCTCGGCCCGCATTTTACGCATCAGCGCACTGCCAACCATTCCCCTATGACCGGCAATATAAATTCTGCTTTTTTTGTTCATTAATTAGCGGATTTTCTTATCTGGAAGATTAGTATTTTTAAAGTTTGTTTCCAAAATTACTTAAAATCAGTCAATTTTTCATTAGAATGTAGTCAGAATCACTAAATATGAATAAATTATACGACATCGCGGTTATTGGTGGTGGAATTGTAGGCACTGCGACCGCATTATCAATATTATCTAAAAAGAATCTCTCCCTACTCCTCTTAGAAACCGAAGATACCTGGGCAGCCCATCAAACGGGCAATAATTCAGGGGTGATTCACAGCGGGCTTTATTATAAACCCGGCTCCCTCAAAGCAAAAAACTGTACAACCGGCAGAGATGCTATGTATCAGTTTTGCCAGGAGCACGGCATTAAACATGAACGCTGCGGTAAAGTTGTGGTTGCTGCCTCAAAAGATGAAATCCCTGCCTTGAATGAGCTTGAGAGAAAAGGGAGTCTTAATGGTTTATCCGGCATTAAACGGCTTAACGCAGAACAAATAAAAGAATATGAACCGCATGTTGCAGGCGTGGAAGGTCTCTTTATTCCGCAAACAGGAATTGTTAACTATAAAAATGTCACTGAAAAATATGCTGAGTTAATTGCTGCAAAAGGGGGGGAGCTGAAGCTTTCCCACAAACTAACAAGTGTTTCTGTCCGCAATAGTGAAATAATACTGAAAACCACCGGTGGTGAATTCAGAACCAAATTTCTTGTGAACTGTGCAGGGCTTTATTCCGACCGAGTTGCCAGAATGTGCGGCATTGATCCTGATCTTAAAATTGTCCCGTTCCGCGGTGAATATTATGAACTTAAAAAAGAGAAAGAGTACTTAGTTAAAAACCTGATATATCCCGTTCCTGATCCCAGATTCCCTTTCCTTGGAGTACATTTTACAAGGATGATTCAGGGTGGTATTGAAGCAGGACCTAATGCTGTGCTGGCTTTTAAAAGAGAAGGATATACCAATAAAGACTTTTCTTTATATGACACTCTGGACTTGATTTCATTCGGCGGTTTCTGGAGTATGGCGGCAAAATACTACCGCATGGGTTGGGAAGAGATGAAGCGTTCATTCAGCAAAGATTTATTTGTTAAAGCATTGCAGAAACTTATACCTGAGGTTGGCTTTGATGATGTTGTTCCGGCTGGTGCAGGAGTCCGGGCACAGGCACTGGGATCAGACGGCAAATTGCTGGATGACTTTTTTATTAAGGAAATACCGCGCATGGTTCATGTGCTCAATGCACCTTCTCCGGCAGCAACTTCTTCACTAAGCATAGGTGACACCATCAGCAGCATGGTGCTTGCCAGAGTTACTGATAAATAGTATATAAGGGGTTAATTATTTGAGGGAAAAAATGGGGCTCCGGTGAATTTGGAGCCCCCACGTGTCAGTGATTATTTTAGGAGGGTAAGCTTTTTTACAGAAGATCCCCAAATCTTTGAATAACTTAAGCTAAATTTGTTTTACTTAAATGAATAGATAATAGTTATAAGCGCATAATATCAGATAATTTAAAACTTCTCATAGTATTTATTAACAGATTAGCTTATAAAAGTAATTGTTGTCACAGTTTTGATAGATAACCGAATAACGGTTAACCGTCCAACTATTTGAGCGCTGTTTTAATTGTATCTAATGGTGAGAATGACTCGATTTGAGCATCCTGTATGCGGCGAGTAGAGGTGCAATAAATCCTGAACAAAGGATTTAGTAATTGAGGTATTAAGGTGGGAAAGCTTATTAAACTGAGTATATACAATTAAAGTATGGGGCCAAAAGTCAAACACTCACAAATTTATTGAGTGGTTAATATATACTGTATAGCTCTATGTAATCAACAAATACTATCCCCACTCTATTAAATTCTATGATTGAACTTACAACTTTCCCTTGATTTGATGTCGTGTGGAATGTAAATAATTATGCCTGACTCAAATTAAAGTCCGCAGCTTATGCCAAATGAGAAGTAGACCCTGTTTTGGTTCCTGTAGGCAGGGAGTCTGGAGCCATCTTCATCACTCCCGCTTCGGTATTCCAGCTGAAGCTTTGCCCTGATATCATGCATATAACTATAGGTAACCTCCAGCCCGGCGTTCGTTTCTTTTCTGACCGGTCCGTACAAAAACTCTTCCGTATCCGGGATTGCATATGCATACTCAATCCCCTTCAGCCCCCCTTTACGCAGCTGTTCCCCCCACACCTTCATCCCCAATTGTGCCGAATATGTATAATCAAATTGCACCCTGAACTGATCGGCATTCTGACCAAGCCAATGACCTAAGGGATAGTTTAAGTGTTTGTATGTAATGGTAGGAACGTAATGCT
>CAYYJL010000009.1:5987-16720 GCA_964472245.1 uncultured Ignavibacteriaceae bacterium
ATCGTGTATATTCCAGCGTTACATCTAAGTTCTCTGTAATGACATCTATCTTTTTTCCGCCAATTGTTATACCATACCAGGTTGTGTTCCAGTCCCCTTTAAGGACATCCCTTATGGAAAGTACGTCAACAAACAATGTATAATAAAAAACATACGTCTCAGGATATCTCCATTTGATATCAAAATAAAGCTGCCCGTTGCTCCCCTGATCGTTATCTCTCCCCAGATTGTGATCCAGCACTTTATAATACATAAACGGTATAAGATACTCCGGAGAGATACTGCTGCCGCTGTATATAACCGAGTTACCGACACTTATATCCAATTCATCCCATGGTGTTACGGAAAGCATATTGGCAACAACGTACTTGGATATAAAGCGTTCACTGTAAACCGTATTACCCTGCAGGGTTAATCCCGTTGGGTATGATGCAGCGGAATCTATAACCAGTGACGAAAGGAATCCGTGGAAGTAATAAAACCTGAACCAGTCAACCGGCATTAACTGCAGCTGCAGTCTTGTATATGAGGATGCTTTATCTGAATATATCAACTGCCCGAATTTTCCGTGACCCCATCTGAAATAATCTTTAATCAGAGAAACAGAACCCCAGTTCCAGCTGTATGTTATGGAACCCTTTGCATCACTCAGCTCAAAGCCGTCGTTTACTTCCCGCGGCACGCCGCCCCTCAGCGGAGTAAAATAGCGGTTGGAATCAATGTTTTTTCCAAACTCTCCAACATCTCTAAAATCAAACGATGCTGCAAAACTATTCCCGTACGTTCCCCAAAATGCAAAGCCGCCTGTTCTTCTGTGTCCACTCTCTTTTTCATGGAATAATGTATACTCCAGAACAGGAATTGTGTTAAACCGGAAAAGTGAATCAGTATAAGAATAAAGATAGTACCGGTCTTCACCAATACCTATCTCCTGCTGATATTCCATCAGGTACCAATCCAGCTGATCGGTTTCTGTCTTATTCAGCACATCCCGCTGCAGATGAATCTGCCGGAGATACATGGCAATAGTACCTCTCCCGAGTGGAAGAACTTCATCATGGTATTCGATCAGATTTTTTAGTGAGGCGCGCTCAAGAAATCTATATACATCCGCATCAGGTGCCTGGAATAGCTCCTGAGGAAAGTTTGCTGCTGCAAGGAGCAGGAAGAAGAATATTTTCTTCACTAATTAGTTGCTTCGGGCGTGTTTAAAGAAAATGTTAAAAAATGCTTTAAAGAAATATTTAATGTCAGTTCTGATAGGATGTTTGTCGAACTCATCCAGGTAACGTACCTCTGATGCCATAATCTCCTCAAGAGTCTTTGGCATATCGGCATAAAAAGGAGGAACCAACCCGGGGGTATATTTAATTCTCCGCTCTTTTAATTCCTGGGTATAGAGACTCATATACTGAGAACTCAATGGACGGACTCCAACCAGTTTCAGGTCCCCTTTAACAAAATTCCACAGCATCGGCAGCTCATCAATCCAAAGTTTTCTCAGCCATCTTCCCCAGTAGGTCACGCGGAAATCATTTTTGAATTTTCCACCGGATTCCAGCTGATTCATTTTATATATATAATCCTGAAGATATTCAGAATACGGATGCATGGTCCTCAGTTTATATACATTAAAAATTTTTCCGTCTTTGCCTTTTCTCTTAAGTTTAATAAGCGGGCCGTATGTTGCTTCTTCATTGTAATACGGGTTGGAAGTTTTTCTTGCAACAAAATAGAGGAGGTTATTAATTTCTCGGTATTCTACTATTTCAAATCCGCAGGAAATCAACCTGCCTAATACTTCCGAAAGGGAAATAACGCGGTTTAACCCTTTGGTGAATAAGAAGTATAGCTTTTTGGTGAATCGTGTTTTGGGCAGTACCCGCTTAACAAGAAAATCAATAAAATAAAAAGGATAGGCAATCGGCTTGGAAAATTTTTTGAAAATTCTCTTTTTTCTCTCCTGAAGTGTTTCGGCACAGCCAATAAACAAGCCGTCAATTGCAATAAGGTGGTTTACCGCCTCAAAGAACTTATTGAGGTAGCGGATATCATTTATTTTATGGAGGTTAACAAGATTTTCTAAATGTTCACTGTCTAAGGACTCGATATTAAAAATTGTTGTAGTACTTATAACTTTTGTTGTCTTTGATTCCAGTGATGCATGTGACCCTATAAATGCCACCGCCTCTTCCGGAATTAACCCATACAGTTTATCCCGGACCACCTTGGCGGCAGGTAAACTGACGGGAAGAAAAACCGACTTTTCAGTTCCAAGAACGTAGGGAAATATCATTACACACCCTCACACATAATTATTGATTATCACAGCTGCTGCCGGGAACCCTCTAGTTTTCCTGAAAACAACTTGTCAAATTTCAACATTTTTGAGATATTATTCAGGTGATTGTTCGCACAAAAGCCAAAAATCCCCCAAATTGGTGATATGGCTAATACAAAGCTGCTATCTGCTGTACCATTGCCGCTGATACAGATTCGCCAAAAATTGATGGTCTGCTTGCCGGGACTGTGAAATTGTTTATGATTTCTGCAATTATATCCCCGCTGTTTACCGCCGGATCAATCAGAGTATTCCAACCGGTCTCTAAAGTTTCTTTCCACTCAGTCTCCGGACGGAGTGTAAAAACAGGTGTCCCTAAAATATATGATTCCTTCTGCATACCACCTGAATCAGTTACTACCCCTATTGCATTTTTCTGTAAAACGAGTGACTCACTAAAGGCAACCGGCTCCACGGGAATAATGTTTTGCGGGATAATCGCTTTAAGATGCTCCAGGAGTTTTGCCGTTCTGGGATGCACCGGAAAAAGCAATTGCCCGCGGATTCCGCTCAGCTTATCCAGTAACTGTTTGAGTATTATACTTTCATCCACATTATACGGCCTGTGCAGAGTCAGCAGATAATATCCCTTACTCGTTAATCCGAACTGTTCAAGAATTTTTTGCTCATCCGCATTTTTGATTCCCATTTGCAGGGAGTCCACCATAATATCACCGGTTAGTACAGAACTTTTTTCCAACCCTTCTTTTTTCAACGACTCCATTGCGGAAGGCACAGGGGCAAAACAAAGGTCAGACAGTTTATCGGTTAATATCCTGTTGATTTCCTCCGGCATAGCTTTATTCCCGCTCCTGAGACCTGCTTCAATATGTACAACAGGTATATTCAGCTTGGCAGCAGCCAGGGCACCTGCCAGCGTTGAGTTGGTATCACCAAATACAACCACTGCAGCGGGTCCGACGGAGAGGAGAGTTTCCTCTATGGACATCAGCATTTCCCCTGTTTGCATTGCATGTCCGGAAGATTTTATCCCCAGATTATAATCCGGCGTGGGAATTTCCAGCTCCTTAAAAAACTGCTGCGACATGAAGCTGTCATAATGCTGACCGGTATGCACAATCACTTCACTAAAATGATTCCTGATTGCGCGGCTGAACGGTGCGAGTTTTATAAACTGCGGTCTTGCCCCCACAATGGAAACCAGTTTCTTCATTTGAATCTTTCAAAACTTATCCAGCCGCTTTTAATCTCATTCAAAGCGTTAGGATAATTTAAAAAGAACCAGGTGAAGAATGATGACACGTCAATTTTATCTTTATAAAAACTATTAAGTCTCTCCTGCCACACAGCTTTTGCATCCGGTATGTTTATATGATCCTCGATAGTTTTAATAAACTCTTTTTCTTTCTCAACACTGAAGGATTGACAAAGCCGGTAACGGTGTTCCACTTCATTTGGTATTGATAAATTGCCGGAAAACGAATTACACTTAAATGAGGGAGTGCCTAAGAGTGCAGCTTCAGTGGTCATGGTTTGGCTGTCGCCGGCAAAAAGACTTGCGTAATAAAGCACAGAGTGGATACGTTCCGGTGAAACCCGCAGTGCATACTGCTGTATCTCAGGTTCAATTTCTCTTTCGGCAGTAATAAATACTTTACCATACCGGCTGAGCAAATTAACCAGTGCAATTTTCCCTTCAAGAGATATACCCCGCATACCGCCGTCATGATGTGCCTTAAAAGCATTGAATCTCAGAATATAATATTTTTCACCCTGTTGAACTCCCAAATCCTGCAGCACAGCGGGATCAGGAGTGAACCTCTTGGGATGGAGGTAAGCCAGCTCATGATAACCGGGATAGACGATCTGTTTTTCACCGTAGTTTTCAAACGTAAGGCAATCAGGAGTAACTAAGTAGTGTGCAAACGGATGACCAAACCTTACCATCAAGGGCTGTACTTTGCTGTCATCATCATCAAATACAAAGGACTTCATGCCGGTTAATCGCGATACATGCGCAATGGTTATAGAACTTCCGATACCAATATCAATCTTTTCTGCCTTAACAATAGCATAGAGGCGTTTATTATACTGGAGCTGTCGAAAAAACTTGCCATGCATCGTATCTTTCTTTTCGCCCAAAAGAATATAAGGCAGGTTGTACTTTTCCAATAAAAGGCGGGCAGAGGGAATATCTTTTACGGTAATAACAACTTTTTTGCCCTTCTCCTTCAGGCCGAAAATCAGCTCACGAAACAGATGCACATGTGCAGGATGATTAATATCTACGAGGAAGTTTTGAAACATACTTTATTTATTCACTACCTAATAAACGTATTAATCGCAATATAAGATTTAAACACTAAGTCATTATCCATCAAAAATACCAATAAACTCTTCGGCTATGCGGTGTGCGGCATTGCCATCCCACAAAGGAGGAATACTGCTTTGTTTGCCGCCGTTAGAAAGTAAAGTTTTAGCTAAGGTAATGGCTGCATTCACATCGCTGCCTACCAGAAAATTACTGCCAATATCCACCGTTACCGGACGCTCTGTGGAATTTCTCAACGTTATGCATGGCTTCTTAAGATAGGTGGTCTCTTCCTGAATACCGCCGCTATCTGTTAAAACTAATTTGGAAGATTTGACCAACGCCATAAAGTTTATGTAACCAAGGGGCTCCAGAATGATGATGTTTTCACCCATCTCTTTAAGAAGATTATTCTGCTCAAGATTTTTCCGTGTCCGGGGATGCATCGGAAAAATCACTTTTGTTTTACTGCTCAGTTGATTCAAACCTTTGCATATGGAGGCAAGGTTTTCCTCATTGTCAACATTTGAAGGCCGGTGAAAGGTTGCCACAATGTACTCTTCCTTTTGTAATCCTAACTCCTGCAGGATTGTTGCCTTTTCAATTTTAGGGAGAGAGTACACAAGATTATCAATCATTGTGTTACCGACAAAAAAGATTTTCTCCTTTGGGATTCCCTCATGTAACAAATTATCTATGCCGCTTTGTTCCGTAACAAACAAATAATCTGAAATAGAATCTGTAAGAATTCTGTTTATCTCCTCCGGCATTTGTTTATCAAAACTCCTGAGTCCCGATTCAATATGCGCAACACGGATACCGAGTTTAACGGCCACCAAACTTGCCGCAAGCGTAGAGTTAACATCACCCACTACTAAAACTAAATCCGGCTTTTCCTGAATGCAGATTTTCTCAAATGCAATCATCACTTTGCCGGTCTGTTCCGCATGTCCGCCTCCGCCGACACCCAGAACAAAATCCGGTTCCGGAAGCCCAAACTCATCAAAAAATACTGCCGACATATTTGCATCAAAATGCTGCCCGGTGTGGCAGATTTTGTGCGATATATATGTATCGTGCTGAAGAAAAGCCCTGTGAATGGGAGCTATTTTCATAAAATTAGGCCGGGCGCCGACCACTGAGATAATTTTCTTCATGTACCGTTATTTAAACTGATTAAAAAATTCTGACTGCTTCTGCAGAAACAATTTTGGACTTTCGGGATAGTTGGTCAGCAGCCAGAGGAAAAATTTCGTCACATTTATTTTATCTTTCAGCATCACTTCCCTTTTCTTCATCCACTGCTCCCTCAGGTCAGCAAGTTCCAGCAGCTCCTTTATTTTTGCAATCATCTCATTCGTTTGATGCGGAAGGAACCCATAAGTTAAACCATACCGGTGTTCCTGCTCGGCGAGGTAGGAAATTTTTCCTACCAATGAGTTGGACCGGATAGCCGGCACACCAAGCACAGCCGCTTCGCTGGTCATCGTCTGGGAATCCCCGATAAGCATGGTTGAGAAATATATAGCTGAATGAATTTTTTCCGGAGATATGGCAATTTGATATTGTTTGAATTCAGGGTCAATATCCTTTTCTGAAGTAATAAATACTTTTCCCTTTTTCAACAGATGATTCACCAGAGTATGTTTGTCCTCAGTGCTGAGCCCCTTAACATTAACATCATGATGTGCTTTGAATGCATTAAACCGTAATATAAAATACGGGTCTCCTTCAGTAACCCCTAAATCAGCAAGCACATCTTTTTCCGGTGTAAATATATCCGGATGCAGATATGCCAGCTCATGATAGCCGGGATACTTAAAATGTTTATCTCCGTAGTCATCATTTTGCAGGCAGTCCGGTGAAAGCAGATAATCCGCAAATGGATGTGCAAACTTTGCAAATAACGGCTGCACAGCTGCATCATCATCATCCGTAATAAACGCTGTTATACCGCTGACCTTGGAGACATGTGACAGTGTTATGGATGTGCCAACGCCAAGATCAACCCCCAGTTTTTTAATCAGTTTGTACATACGGTAGTCGTATTTTATCTGATTAATAATCTTTCCGCCAAGAGCATCACTCTTATCCCCTATTGGTATATATTCAATACCATAGCGGTTGAGAAGATCCTGTGCAGATTTAATATTTTTTACGGTGACAAAAACAGAGTGCCCTGCCTGTTTAAGCGCATTTATGCTGTGCTTAAAGAGGTGAACCTGTGCAGGATGGTTGATGTCAAACAAATAGTTCATTATTACCTGAAAGTTACTTTTCGCCAGAGATTAAAACCCGCTTTTGCGGCTTTCATTAACCATGAGTAATATTCAAATTCATATCTGCCGGGGTTTACTAATTCCCCGCCAAACTGAATTTTATAATCACGCACACCATATTTTTCATCCGGTTTTCCTGCACCCATCCAATCAAACTTCACAAAACCGTTTTCTCTGCCCCAGTTAAACACAAACCATGGAACCAAATCATTAGGATTTTTATTGTAAAACTCTTTTTTTGCCCCTGCATACCAGTCATACAAAGTGTTCCCGTGAATAAACAAATACATGGTGCCAATCATAGTATTTTCATAAAAGGCACCGGCTATTTTCAACTTGCCCTTTGGACCAAATATATCCAAGGCGCTCGTAAAATACTCTTCTTTCGGCAGTGGCAGCTTTGCTCTTTGATATACTTCCTCCAGAATTACATAACTCTCATGTATATCCTCATTGCTTTCCAAAAAGCGGACGGTAACACCTTCCTTAATTGCCTTCTTAATCTGATTCCTCTTTTTGGATACCACCTCTTTCATGAGTGTCTCCTCATCCTTGGTGATATCAACATAAATATTCAGATGCTCCTCATAGGTAAAACCTGCCGCCTTAAAGTTATTGAGAGCACGGGAAGTATCCGCCATATTCCGGACCTGTATATATACAGCTTTATACCTAAAATAAGCGGTACATTGTTTCAGCAGATTTTCGGTAATCTCGGGAGAATCCGACACCGGTCCGCCGATAAGGAGAATCCTTGCCGTCAGCGGGCTGAGTATGCCATCTACCTGTGTTTGGCGGACTGCAAGCAGCACTCCGCACAATCTTCCTGATGCATCATGTGCACTTAATACTGCGGGAGTGTTTCTGGGAACTTTTTCATAAAATTCAAACATCTCTGCAGTCTGAAACACATTACCGGCCGGATGCCTGTCAATATATTCATTCCATTCATTTTTATTCTGAAGCAGAGCATTTACTTTTATTTCTGTCATTAATCCGGTTGCTTATTTATCAATATATATTCTGTGCCACATCTCAAGATTTATCCATTTCCAGATATCCTTGGATATGTTTAGTTCCCCGTTGAGATGCCTTTGATACAGTTTGAGGGAAATATCCGTATCAATATATCCCCGGTTCTTTGTTTTGCTGTCTGCCAGCAGGTCGGTTATAAATTTCTGAAACTTTTTATCCCTCAGCCAATCATCAACAGGTGAACCAAACCCGATTTTATCTTTTCTCATCCTGATGGATTCCGGTAATAAATCCTTCATCGCATCACGGAGCAGAGCTTTTGTATATCCCTTGTTAATAATTTTATCACCGTTTGTTGCCAGAGTTCTCTGTACTAAACGGTAGTCCATAAACGGAACACGGGATTCAAGAGAAAAGTGCATGGAATTTCGGTCATCCCATTTAAGCAGATGTTCCAGCTTATACTCAAAATGGTTAAACAATGCTTCCGGCAGACTGCCCGCACCATATAACTCATCTGCAATCAGGTTATTACCTGCAAATTTCTGTGAAAAACCTGTATTAACGTATCCTCTTTCTTTAACGCGGATGGATGACCGCATACTTGAAGGCAGCAGGAAGTATAAAAATGTTTTTAACCCATAAAGAGAGTTATGCTCTTTTGTATAATGAGAAATTTCTGAAATAAGACGCAGCAGGCGCATTTTTTTCAGCAAATCTTTGAAGTAAAAACCATAAAAATAATGGTACCCGGCCAACTGCTCGTCAGCGCCTTGTCCATCCAGGGTAACCGTTACATAATTTGCAGCCAGTTCCATTACTTTATACTGTCCGTAAGGACCTGTCGAGGGAACAGGTTCTCCGTGTGCCTTTACAAATGCAGGTATATCCCTCAGAAGTGTATCTGCATCAGGAGAGATAAAGTGCATGTTTTTCAGCAGTGGTTTATACTCGTTAATGAAATTACTCTCATCACCGGCAAGTCCGCTGCCATAAACAGCTGAAAATGTATTAAAATCTTTTGTCCCTAAGGCATGATACATGATGGACGTAATGCTGGAAGAATCAATCCCGCCGCTTAATGAAACACCCAGCGGTACATCACTCCTGAGGCGCAGACGTACAGAGTCGGTCAGTGTTTCCAGCAGCTCGGCAGGTGTGTTAAACGGATTACCAATATGATCCTTTAATACATACCATCTGCGGATAGCCACATCACGTCCTTTTATGCTGACGCAGTGCCCATGATCCAGCTTTTTGACTGACTTAAAAAATGTTGTGTCAGCATGATCCGTCCGGTTGAACACCAGATAATCATATATATTCTGCTCAGACGCCTCATATCCTGTGCCGATAGTGTTGAGTACCGGCGGGATTTCAGAACAAAAAACAAAAGAGTCCGATGTATGAGCATAGTAAAATGGTTTTACCCCGAACCTATCCCTGGCTGCAAACATATTACCTGTCTGCGTATCATAAATAACAAATGCAAACATGCCGTTAAAACGGTGCATACAGTCTTCCCCCCACTCCAAATATGCTTTAAGCAGCACTTCGGTATCTGAGGCGGATTTAAAACTGTAACCCTTTTTCTTTAACTCATCCCGCAGCTCTATATAATTATACACCTCTCCATTATATATAATAACATACCGCCCGGTGTCATCAAACATCGGCTGATGACCGGTGGGAGCAAGGTCAATAATCTTCAGACGGACAAAGCCCAATGCTGCGCGGTTATCAAAAAATACACCGTCATCATCCGGACCGCGGTGGCGGATCAGGTCCAGGTTACTTTGTATTTGCTGCTCAGTAAATTCCCTCTTTTCAAAGGATATAACACCATATATACCACACATAGGTCAGCAAACTCCTTTGAGCAGAGTGTTAATCAGAAAATATTTTTTGTAATTCATCATTTGCCGGAAAATTAATTAAAACACCGTTTAGTTTGCCGTGATAGATAAATCTGCTGCCGGCTGCAGCTGCGGAAGCACCGCATTCTTTTACTGCCTTTCTGAAATCTTCATAATTGCCAGCCCCGCCTAGTGCTACCACCGGAATGTTTACAGCTTCGGCAACGCTCTGCACAAGTTGAAAATCATATCCTTTCATAACCCCGTCTTGATCAATTGATTGTATGATAATTTCTCCCGCACCGGCAGCTTCAATTTTTTTTGCCCATTCTATGGGATTCAGACCGGTATTGGTTTTTCCGCCATCTTTATATACGCTGTATTTACCAAGCAGTGATTTTTTCACATCAATACATGCCACGGCACTCTGTACACCAAACTGACCGGATGCTTCTGTCAGCAGCTCCAATTTATCAAAGAGCACAGAATTCAGCACCACTTTTTCTGCTCCTAGTTTCAGCAAGGTTTTAATGGTTGGTAAATCTTTTATCCCGCCTCCCACGGCAAAAGGCATCAAACATTCTTCCCCGAGTTCAGCTGCTAAATCAAAATCAATATGGCGTTTTTCCTCACCTGCTGTTATATCTAAAAAGACAAGCTCGTCCGCTTTCTTTTCATTAAATATCTTTACGGCATTAAGAGGATCACCTATGTAACGGTGTTTTTTGAATTTAACGGATTTTACGAGCCCGTTATCCTTAAGTAAAAGACAGGGCATCAGACGCGGGCGGAACAACTAAATTCCCTCACAAAAATTTTTAAGCAGCTTTAAACCGGGATCATGGCTTTTCTCCGGGTGATACTGCGTGCCATATATATTATCCTGCTGTACCACTGAAACAAACGGAAGACCGTATCTGGTTATACCGGAAACAGAATCCGTTTCTAATGGTTCAATATAGTAAGAGTGTACAAAGTAAAATGCATCAGCTTCGGTTATACCGTTCATG
>CAYYJL010000010.1:0-16587 GCA_964472245.1 uncultured Ignavibacteriaceae bacterium
TCATGGATGGGTTGAAGTTATAACGGATGTTAAACATAACCATCGGATTTTCCCGTTGATTGTATTCGTACTTGTAAACGCCGGTACCTTGTGAATAAAATTCCCGGACCGCCGTGCCGAACAAATCGCGTACTTGCAGTGTGAGTGAGAGCTTTTTATCCATGAGGTCATACTTGGCAGCAACATCAACCGAGTAAGACTGTTCAGTTCTGCCCTGCGAATTTACAGAAGGACCGGAATACTGCAGGTTGAGCTGGCTCTGCAATGACGGGGTTATTTTAAAACTGTTGTTAATCCTGAAATTGTTGGTAAAGTTTTCACGGTCAAACGAACTGCCGTTGATGGTGCCTTCGATACGATAATTGTACAGAGCGCCGCTGAGATTGAGATTCCAGAATTTGAACGGATCTGTTAAAATGATAAACTCTAAGCCGGATGAATAATCAGTGCCGACATTGTAAGGTGTGGAACGGGTAATATTGGTTCCATATACCGAGTTTACCTCTTCAATTTTATTTATGGTCGTGCGGTGAAACATTTCCGCAGAAAAGGATACTTCACTTATATATGTCTGTGCACCGGCCTCAAAGGCATTTATATATTCGTTCAGCAGGTCAGGATTACCAATGCGGACGTTATCTGCATCTATAAAAGTTTCGAACGGTTCAAGACGCCACCCGCCCGGACGGTCAACCCGGCGTGTATATGATGCCATAATCTGATGCCCCTCACCAAACTTGTAGCTTGAAAAGAATGTAGGAAACACATCCCAGCGGTTAACGGATGATTTCAGCCCGCTGACAACCTGTTCAACCTCACGGTCTGTATATTCCGCACGGACACCTGTTTGCAGTCCGAGATTGCCAAACTCATATTTAATCTGAGAATACATGGCCTGTTCAGCTTCTATATATTTTGTGGAGCGGTCAAACAGGGGATCGCGGAGGAAATCAGATGCTGTTGTACTGTAGTTGAAGAGTGAGGTGTTTTCTTCCGATACCTCCCTTTGGAACTGATATCCTGCTTCAATCGTGTTCTCACCACCGAGAGGCAAGGTGTAATCAGTTTGGAACTCCATTTCAGAAGAAGGTCCGGCTTCAGTGGTTCTTCTGCCATCTGAGATGGCTCCGCCGGTGAACAGTGAAGTTGTGGTAAACTCATCCGAGTTTCCCTCCCTGTATATATAGGAGGAAATAAGTATGTGCTCTTTGCTGCCAAACGTTTTTGAGTGTCCTAAAACTACTCTGGAAAAAGTACCGGAACGTGAACGGTTGCCGACATCAGTATATGAGCTGTTAGTGGTGCCCGAGTTATCAGTTTTTGTGCTGTTTACCAAAAGAGTTGAAGTTCGCTGCCCCTCGCGAGAACCGGTATTTGCACCAATGGAGAATATATCTGACTCAGTTGGGAGCCATTCTATATTACCTCTGATACCGTAAGCTATTCTTCCCCATTTGCCAGTGCCGGAAGAAGTATTTTCCTGAAACACTCCGGGGCTGGTATATCTGTTGATAGAGCGGGAATCACCGGGGGAAAACCGTCTGTTGTAATCAAGAGCAAGCAGGGTATTCCATTCCTTGCTTTTATAATCAAACAGCATTTCACCGCCAAGTTTGTCATTAAGCCCGGTATTTGCATTAATGATGCCGCTCATGCCGTATTGCTGAGATTCCTTTAAAATAATATTTATAATACCTGCTGTGCCCTGTGCTTCATATTTGGAAGAAGGGTTGGTAATGATTTCAATTTTGTCAATGGAACTTGCGGGAATCTGCTGCAATATATCCTGTGCATCCATCGGTGAAACTTTTCCGTTCACCAAAACGGTGATGGACTGGCTTCCGCGCAGACTTACATTGCCTTCTATATCGACGGTGACCGAAGGAAGGTTTTCCAAAACTTCTGCAGCATTGCCGGAAAGGGTTGTCTGCATCTGTGAAACATCAATTACTTTTTTATCTGTTTGAAAACTTATGGGGGTGCGCTGAGACTGAACAACGACATTATCCAGCGTGACTGATGAGGGAGCAATTTCTATAATGCCGAGATCTATGATATCCGTACTCACGGTAACAGAAACGTTGCTGCT
Source organism: uncultured Ignavibacteriaceae bacterium (assembly GCA_964472245.1). Taxonomy (GTDB): domain Bacteria; phylum Bacteroidota; class Ignavibacteria; order Ignavibacteriales; family Ignavibacteriaceae; genus H2-BAC3. The sequence goes on from CAYYJL010000010.1 coordinate 2,090, forward strand.
GTAATCAGCATATCCGACAAATCTGACTTGCAATATATATGAGCCGGCGGGGATGCTGCTGAGTAAAAATACACCGTCAACACCGGAGACTGTTCCCATAACCAGGGAGGAATCTTTTGCATTAAGAAGAACGATATTGCTGTATTCCACAGGAGTGCCCGTGGATTGTTCTACAACTTTTCCGGTAATTTTAGGTCCGGCACCCTCTGATGCAAAAAGATTGAGGGTAGTAAAAGTTAAAAAAGTAAAAAATAATTTCATGTTTTCCCTGTGACTGAAAAATACACACATGTAAGTTAAACAAATCGGGCGGGAAAAAAGTTTAATGGGGGGAAATTCATGACCTAAATGGCTCAATTATAAATAAAAAGGGCTACAATCTCCTCGCGATAACAAATGCAGCTTTGATGGATTTTGTTGTGCCGGACTCCTTATCCGAAAATTCTGCCAGAAAAATATAGATACCTATTTTGAGCGGAGTGCCGGAATCGTCCCTGCCGTCATACACAAGCTCTCCTTTTCCGTTTACCACTTCGCCATCAACTAGCTTCCGTACACGCCTGCCAAAGCGGTCAAATATGGTAACTATCAGCGAAGCGTAAGTAAAGGGAGTGTTATAGCGGATAATAGTAAAATCTTCAAATCCGTCATCGTCGGGAGAAAATGGATTGGGGTTGAATGAGATTTCTTTTTCAGATTGATTTAGTTCCGTGAGAATACTGTTTGAGCTGCCGGGAGTTCCACCGCGGGGATTGACGGAGGAGCTCCAGCTGCGGGGGTCATTGCTGCTGAGGTGAGGATTGATTTTTTCCAGTGCGATGCCTGCTGTTGTGCGGAGATTCTTGTTGTGCCAGTCCTTTGAATAATGTACGGCATCAATTTTATTGTCGTTATACAAACGAAGGGAAATAGAATCAATATCGTTTTTGAGGGTTAATCCCGGAGATATATATACGTTGCCGGAGAAGAGGAGTCCGGGATAATCACTGTATATAGAGCTGTCATCGGCAACTACAAAGTATGCATCCGGCTGCAGAATGTAGGCATCCGGAGTAAGTTGGATGCCGGATTGGTTCGTTAAGTTATAAAAGAACAGCGGGGCAGGTGTTGTTCCCGCATTATAAAACTCTATATACTCAGTTCCTCCTGTTGATGGGGCAAACATAATTTCATTAATGACCAGCTGGGCAAATTCTCCCGGAAGAAGCAGCGACGATTTGTTTTGGACTGCGGGTGAACCACCTGGTTCAGGCGACTGCATCCAGTTTTGGGGGTCGTTTGAGTAACCCGTCTTGGTAACTCTTTCTAAAGTTCGTCCTTTTATGGAAGTTGAACCTGAAGTATATACAGCACTGTCCACAATATATCCGTTAGGATCATAAAGGAATACGCCATCTCCGGTATTGGAAAGAGAGGGTACCGGAGAAATGATTGCATTTTGCGGAGTAAGCCCGTGCAAGGTGAACAGGGTGGAATCAGAAGAAATCACAACATAAGAATTTGGTGCAAAAGTAAAGTCGCGCGCAATTGCTTGTTTGGAAAGGGAGGGTAAATAGTCACCGATCTGCCAGTTTTTCAACTGCACGGCTTTATCACTGGTATTGTAAAGTTCTATCCACTCCGGATATCCGGTCAGGGGGTTATACATGATCTCGGTAATAAGAATGGTTTTTTCACCGCTTGCGGAGTGAATGAAGGTTTCAAAATAATTATTATATGTATCCTCGTCTTGAGAGAAGATTTGTACCTCAATAGTAACAGGACTTGAGGCAAGGAGTATAGCATTATCAAACAATACCGAAATAGTATCTGCATCCGGATCAATGGTAACGATGCGGGTATGCTGCAGATGGGAAGCAATGTCACGTAACTTGATAAAAACCGTAAGCGTATCAGGTGCCGTGGACCCCAGATTTATAAGTATTACGGAAACAGACAGCGAATCGCCCGGAACCGGTGCCCGGGGACTGGAAGAAATTCCGGAAACAGCGATATCAAAAACCCTTGGTGTCGCACTGTTTATTCTCCCCGGAGTGCTTTGCTCAACATCGGTGGAAAAAGCCCAGTTGGAGGGGAGTACGGATGCCACATATGCGTCCCTTCTTTCAATGGAGATACCTTTTGTGCCGCCGGTATAGAATACGGAATCCATTATTCTTCCGCGCTCTTCGTACAAGATAACGCCATCCCTGTCATTGTTCAGTACAGGCAGCGGAGCAACCAGCCACGGGGAAGGTATATACCGGTGGTACTGCCCGATCGCAGCGTCTTTGCTTAATACAAGATAATCTTTTGGAAGAACCCTGGCTTCCGCAGGAATTGAATGAACAGCCGGAGTAGTTAAAACATCCGAAATTTTCCATCCGGAAAGGGATATGGTATCATTACCGGTATTAAAGAGCTCTACCCACTCCGGCTCTCCATTAGCAGGATTATACATAATTTCGTTCACCACAATGGTTCCCGGCGGGGTTCCCGGATAGATATACATCCATTGGTAATTGTCAGAAGTATCTTCGTCACCCGTGCATTGGATACTGATGAAAAAACTCAATGGAGCTGTAAGGGAAAGAGAAACTGCATCAAAGCGGAAAGTATTCGTTGCTGCGGGGGCAAGAGGGGGGAACAGCAGCTCACGAAAAAGAAAGTCCGGAATGGAATCATGGTTAGTATCTGCATATATATAGATATTACCCGAAGCGGGTAGCAGTCCGCGGTTGGTCAGCAGCAAAGAAATGGAAACAGTATCCCCTTTAACAGGGTATGCGGGAATTGTAACTGCGGAGGTCAGTTCTATATCAATATCTTTTATCGTAACTGAGTTTTTTCTGCCAGGTGTTGAGCGGACTTTAGGTTTAGCGGGACTCCAGTTTGTCGAATCAGATGATGATACATCGGGTGATCTGCGTTCAAGGGAGATGCCTCCGGTAATTTGTGTATTATTAGGATATATAATAGAATCAAGTAATGCTCCGAGTGAATCAATGAGGAGCACACGGTCCCCGTCATTATTCAGTGCAGGCAGCTGAGCTGTAATTAAAGGGAATGTATATCCTGCAGCAGTCAGCACTGAGCTGTCCTTAGAGATAACTACGTATGCGCCCGGTTGAATCATGTAATCAGTACGAAGGCGGACGGTGTCGTTTCTGTCAGCAATCCCTATTGAAGAGGCAGGAATCATCCGGTTGCTTCTATTGTATATCTCCACCCATTCCTGCATTCCGGAGGCAGGAGCGTACATAATTTCGTTGATAATGATATCGCTTTGGGAGGTATACGGGGCAGTAACACGATGCGCAAGATACCTTTTATTGTTGAGTGTATCTTCATCACCGGGGAGTGACAGAGAAAATATGAAATAGTAGAAACCTGTGCTATCTACGGAAATAGAAACGGTCTGATAAAGTGAATCTCCCGGGTTGAGTACAGAACCCCCGGATAAAATAATCAGTTCTGTATCAGATGCTATCGAATCCCGGTTTGTATCAATATATATACGCAATGTGTAACTCTGCACCGGCTGAATACCTTTGTTGGCTATTGCCAGATTAACCTTTATGGGATTCGGGAGAATGGTAAATTGGCTTTGTGCAGCCACTGAAGTCATGACGATATCCTGATTCTTTGGGGCTGCTGAGTTTTTGAGACCGGGTGTGCCTTTGTATAAACCGGCGCTTGTCCGCCAATTGTTTTGCAGGTGAGAAGCGGAATCGTAATACACACGCTCCAATGATTTTCCCTGAGCGCCGCCCCATGCGGGGAGATAAGTGAGAGAGTCTATGAGGATTTCAAGAGAATCCTTCAGATATAAACCGTCTCCGTCATTATTGAGGGAGGGGAGCGGAGCCGCTGCAAGATAAAACTGATAGGGGTATATATTCAGCAGGGAGGAATCCGGGCTGATTACCAGGAAGTTACCCGGCTGAAGGAGCAGGTCCAGGGGGGTTAAATTTATTTGGGAAACTCTGTCGGCAATTTTCCAGTTCTTAAGATTGACCGGATTGCTGCCGCGATTGTAAAGCTCAATCCACTCTTTTTCAGGTGCTGCGGGTGCGTATTGAATTTCATTGATGATCACTTCATTAAACGAGTGCTGTGCAATTACGGGTTGTGTACCCGAAACTGCAGTATTATTGAATAAAAACTCATCATCCTGATAGGAAATAACTGCGATAAAGTTAAGGTAATTTGATGAAAGTACCTGTCGTGAATGCATGAGAACCACGCTGTCCCCGGGCAGTAATCCTGTATAACCATTGCTGAGAATAATCTCTTCCGGCTGAGGGATGGAATCGTAATTTCTGTCGTCATAAAAAAACAGCGTGAAATTCTCAGCAGCTGCCAATCCTTTATTGAGGACTGATAAGTGTAAGTCCAGTTGATTGTTAACAATTACCGGTTTAGGTGAGAGGGTGAAGGATTTTACGGCTAAATCAAACTGAAACAATGATATTGAATTCCGGAATCCGGGGGTACCGTTGTTAATTGATGCATTGCCCCAGTTAGCGGCGGAATTATCCCGGTTCTGCAGAATTTTTTCATCTGAGCGGGTTTGGGAATTATTAGCTGAATATGTGTACGTATCAATGGTATCATTCTGTGCATTAATCAGATAGATTTTTCTGTCAGCAGTGTTTGCCATACCGGTTGTGCCGAAAGAGTTATCAGCGATGCGCATGATGAGGGCATTGGGAGGAATCAGCGTTCTGTATATACCCGTAAGCGTATCATAATCCCCCTCAAAAATAACCGCGTATGAGCGGGGAAGAAGAAGAGAACCGCGGAGGAGAGGGCGGAGCGAATCGGGATTAGATGTTTCGTATTTTATTCTGTATGTTGAAAGATCAAAGGACTGTGTATAACTGAGATTGAAGATTTCTATATACTCATTGTTACCTGAAGCCGGATAGAACATTATTTCATTTAAGGTAAGGGCGGTATCCTGTTGAGCATGGAGTCCGGTTGTCAGGGAACCAAAAAGAAAAATGTAAAGGAAAAGTGAACGATAATATCCGGCTGAAATACATTTGGTGAAAACAAGGGAGCGATTAAAGAAGCATCGTATATACAATTTTCCCCCGTTCCTCTTACGTTTTTTTTACTCCGGCAGCTTTTACCGCATTAGCCGCCACAAATTCAAATATTCTGCCCGGCAGAAATTTTAGCAGCCGTGTCGCTGCGATAATGGGAAGCGGAAACTGCACAATCCGTTTTTCCTTTGCAATGCCCTTCAAAATGCGCCGTGCTCCCTCTTCAACAGGGAGTATAAACGGCATGTTAAATTCATTTTTATCAGTCATCGGGGAGGTAACAAATCCGGGTTTAACGGTCAGTACTTTAATATTAAGCGGAAGAAGTTCCACGCGGGCAGCTTCAAGGAAAGCAGTAAGGGCGGATTTACTTGCACAATAAACACTGCTTTTCGGCAGTCCGCGTGCATCTGCCAGACTTGAAACACCTGCAATTACTCCCCCGCCGCGAACCATCATCATCGGTATGAGATGGGGGAAAAAGCCAATAACTCCAAGCAGATTGGTCTTAACAATCTGTTCGGCATCATCCATGGTAAAATCAGTTACCGGATTTCGGGCGCTTGTTCCTGCATTGAGAATAGCGATATCAAAAATAGTCCCGGCACCCAGTGATTTGAAAAGATTATCAACCTCACTTCTGTTGGAGGAATCACACCTGACAGCAAAGATATTTGCCGGGAAACTTTTCAGCTCATTTTTCAATTCTGTTAATAAGTGCTCTCTTCTTGCGGTTATGTATAAATTGCAGGGGATTGCCGCCAGTTGACGGACCATTGCTTTGCCGATTCCGGAGGAACAACCTGTAATCAGGATGGTTTTGTTTTCATAATATGAAAGAAAATTCAAGCGGATGTCCGAAAAAAAATAATTGTGATACATCCAATATACAATAAATGATAAATGCAGTAATCGGGGCAGCAGACCTGATACCCGCAAAAGCAGAACAAAAAAACGCGACTGCAGACGGAAATCAGCCGGAGCCAATTTAATTTAGTCAGGTAAATGACATAACTTATTTATTATTTTGTGAGCCGAATTCAGGTTGTTTATTTTACGAATAAGAAAGAAATCAAGTTGCAGTTTACATATTCGGTTATAATTCCTGCTCTCAATGAGGAATCTGTAATTATACCAACACTTCTCCGGGTGAGGGAACTTAATCCGGAAGCCCGGATCATTGTGGCAGATGGCGGCAGCTCAGATGAAACGGTACGGCAGGCCCGGGAATGCGGAGCTGAGGTAGTTTCCTCCTTTACCGGCAGGGGGATTCAGATGAATGAGGGCGCAAAGTCTGCAACGGGAGAGATATTTCTGTTTTTACACGCGGACACCCTGCTGCCGGATGATGCGTTTGTACAGCTTGAAAATTTTTTTACCGGTCCGCAGAATAAAATCTGCCTGTTCTCTTTGAAGTTTGATGTTGTTCATCCGGTGCTCGGGCTGTATGAAAAATTATCCCGGTTCAATACGGTGTTTACCAATTTTGGTGATCAGTGTATATGTGTTAGGAGGGAATTTTTCAGGGAAACGGGAGGTTTTGCACAAAGGATGCTGTTTGAAGATGTTGAGTATCTCCGCCGCGCAGGTGCTGTAACAAAAATAGGAGTGCTGCCTTCACCGGTAGTAACATCAGCCCGGAAGTATGTACTTAACGGATATATACGGCAGCAGCTGCATAATGCATGGCTGATGATGCAGTATTTTACCGGCAGGAGTGATGATAAGCTCCGGGAGGCATATCAGATTCCGGAAAAAACCAAATATGATAAAGCATTGATCATATTTGCTCGGTATCCGGAAGCAGGAAAAGTTAAAACACGTCTTGCCGAAACCATAGGTGCAGATGGTGCGTTGAAATTTTACCGGTACTGCCTGAACAAGATATTTCAGCTGAGTGCCCGTATATATAAGCCAATCCGGGTGTTTTTATTTTATACGGGGGATGCTTCCCCCGGAGAGTTGAAAAAATGGGCTCCCGGAAATGCAGTTATTATAAAACAGCAGGGGAAGGATTTGGGGGAAAGAATGCACCATGCTTTTTGCACGGCTGCAGCGTACGGGTCAAAACAATCCGTTATCATCGGGACGGATTCACCGGATTTGACATATAATATGATAACCGATGCATTTAAGCGGCTGGATCATACAGAAATCATAATCGGCGCCTCGGAAGATGGCGGCTATTATATGCTCGGGATGAGAAAGCCGGACAATAACTTATTTGAAGGCATGATCTGGAGTACCGCTCAAGTATATAGTGAAACCTTGCAGAGAATTGAAGCAAGGGGGTATTCAGTCTATGAGATGGAAGTACTGCTTGATGTGGATACTGCAGCTGATTTGCGAAAATACGTAAACAACAGACCGGGGCACATGAAAGATAATGAACTGCGGCAGATTCAGGAGTTTCTGCCGAGAGAGGAACAAGAACAGAATGATGCATAAGACGATAAACACTCAATTAATATATATAATCTTTGCGGGAATCATATTATTCACCGGGCGGCTTGCCGCTCAGGAGAATTATCAGGATTTGCTGAATCAGCTGCTGAAGAAGTATGTTACAAACGGATGGGTTGATTATAAAGGATTCAAACAGGATGCACGGCTGCCTAAAGTTATCGAGTTGATGTCTGCAGTTAATCCTGATGCACTGAAATCCGATGATGAAAAACTTGCCTTCTGGATTAATGCGTATAATATCTGGACTATAAAAATTATCTGCGATAATTATCCTGTTAAAAGCATTAATGACCTGCATACCGGGGGCCTGATTATCGGCCAGGTTTTAGGTGCAACGGTATGGGATAAGAAGCTGGTGAAAATTAATGGCAAAGAAATGACTCTAAATAATATAGAGCATGATATCATCCGCAAAGAATTTAAGGAACCGAGAATTCACTTTGCCTTGGTGTGCGCCGCTGTCAGCTGCCCTCCTCTGCGCAGTGAAGCGTTCGAAGCTGCACGGCTCGATAAACAGCTGCATGATCAGGGAGTTGTATTTTTTGCCGAAAAGAATAAAAATTCGTTTGATGCCGGTAAAAAAGTTGCTGTACTTTCCAAGATCATGGACTGGTATGAATCTGATTTTGGCAAGGATGATGCCGCTGTTCTTTTATATATTGCTAATTTTTTAGATAAGCCGATTGCCGCCGCAATCCGGCAGGATGTTAAAAACTGGGATGTGAAATATTCATCCTATGACTGGTCTCTGAACGAAAAGAAATAATCGTGTATACAACCCCAAACAGAAAGGAACCCCGTGGAAACATATTATAAACCTGAAGATCTTGCTAAGTTCGGCACTATGAGTGAAGGCGCGCCGGAGCTGTGGGATAAATTTTTAGAGTGGTATAATTCCGTCTTTGCTGAGGGAGCATTAACAGAAAGAGAAAAAGCATTAATAGCCCTGGCAGTTGCCCATGCTGTACAGTGCCCGTATTGCATTGATGCATATACAACTGCTTCCTTAGAAAAAGGTTCCAATCTGGAACAAATGACTGAGGCCGTGCATGTTGCTGCTGCCATCCGCGGCGGTGCATCGCTGGTGCATGGGGTGCAGATGAAAAATGTGAACAAAAAACTTTCCATGTAATACCGGAGTAATCAGTGAGCAAAAACAGGCATAAAAGCATGAAGGCATTTGGTGAGGCGCTGGCGGAGGCAAATGCACAGCTGGTAGTCCTTAACCAACCGGAGGATATACCGCCATTTGAGTCTAAGTATATATCTATCGGAGAAGGCCCTTTGCGCGCAACGGGAATAGATATATTTCAGATGAATCTTGGCAAGATGTGCAATCAGGTATGCAAACACTGCCATGTTGATGCGGGTCCGGACCGTAGGGAAATCATGACGAAGGAAATCATGGAGCACTGCCTGCGCATACTTGCCGAAGGTGATATACAAACCGTGGATTTAACGGGAGGTGCACCGGAGATGAATCCGAATTTTCTCTGGTTTGTTGCTGAAGCCAAAAAGCTGGGTAAACATGTTATGGTGCGGTCCAATCTTACCATTCTTGCTGAATCCGGCTACTGGGATTATCCCCGGTTTTTTGCCGAGCATCAGGTGGAAGTAATCTCGTCACTCCCTTATTATACCGAAAGCAATACCGATAAACAGCGGGGCGAAGGGGTGTTTGGCAAATCCATAGAAGCAATGAAGACCTTAAACGCACTCGGTTATGGTAAGCCGGGTTCCGGTCTTATTTTAAATCTGGTATATAATCCCGTCGGTGCTTTTTTGCCGCCAAAGCAGGAAGCTTTAGAGAAGGATTATAAACGGGAACTGCTTCGCAAATTCGGTGTGGAGTTTAACAGTTTATATACAATCACCAATATGCCTATAAGCAGGTTTCTGGATTATTTGATTGAGTCGGATAATTATCTGGGATATATGCACAAGTTAGTGCAGCAGTTTAATCCGTCTGCGGCGCTGGGGGTAATGTGCAGGAATACCATCTCAATCGGATGGGACGGCTATTTATACGATTGCGATTTTAACCAGATGCTGGAACTGAAAGTAAATCACGGTTTGCCGAACCATGTAAGCACTTTCAGTCTGGAAGCCCTTAAGCGCAGAGAAATTGTAACGGCACGGCATTGTTACGGCTGCACTGCCGGCAGCGGTTCCAGTTGCGGCGGGGCAGTGGTTTAGTTCCGCTCTCCGTATAAAGAGTATTCCTTGCTGCGGTTGCCGGATTCCCTTCCTGCAAACAAGCTGAATGTGAGTCCGGCCAGTGCTGCAATCCAGAATCCGTGCAGGGAATTGATTGCATCTGCGCCTGTCACGGCAAAATATCCTGTACCCGAAAGAAAATTGGTGGCAAATTTATATATAATGGTCATGGTAAAAAGCACAGAAAAGCCCACCAATCCGCTGATAACGGGTATCATCAAAAACTTTTTCATAAAACTTCCTTTAATTTTAGCTGACATAAAAACCTCATCTTTGCTGCACCAATTTGTTAAATTAAAAACAAGGAAGAGGTGATAATGGGCAATCCGGCAGGGGAATGTGACAGACGGCAAAATTAAAGGGTATAGCACGTAAATCACAAAAAGGGGGGGTGGTGATTGTAATTATTTGGCTTGCAGAATTATCTAGTGTTGTCCGGATGGGTTAATCAGGAACCATTAAAATTTTCGAAGAAGGGGATTTGAAAATACCTGACATTTATGATTTTGAAATAGTGAGCTGTTTGGGATACGATATATACTTTTGTGTATCTGTACTATGATTATAGGCACTTAACTCTAAAAATGACAGATTAAAATGAGCCTTGCTAAAATTGAATAGTTGATGGTTACGGTTGGAAAGTTTTCAATCCTGACCGGCTGAAAACCAGGCAGATCAAATCTGCAATTATAATTGAAAGAGTGAAGATAGAATGCTGATTAATCCGATTAACAGTATCAGAACTTGTTTTATAGCCATAAAGTGAGATATAAACTCACCAATAGGATATAAAAAATAATAATAAAGTAAAAACCTGTTTTAATAGAAGGATAATTAATTCCGGAAAAATTGGAGTTTGGGATTGTTGAATTCCCTCAACCCCCGGGCTTAACCGCCGCACTCTGCCGGATGATTTGTTCTAAGAAGGAGGCGGTGGCGGCAATGAGGAGTGATCCGAATGTTACAAGAATTCCCACGAAAACTCCGCCGGCGCGGTCATCACTCTCGTTCAGTAGAATAATGATTTCCCCAACGGCAACGAAACAAATCAGGAGCATGGCGCAGAAACGGATGGTTCTCAGTGCTTTCAGGGCTGCATCAGAGTATGCATTATTTTTGGATGCATAACCCAGCACCTTTAAGCCGTGATAGAGTGCTGCAAAAAACGGGATTGAACCGATGTACGCAAATGCAAGAAATGGGTCAGCAAAGTATATTTGAAGAAGACCGGCATTGGCATTTCTACCTTCAAGGTGCGGTTCCCACAATAAAAATGCCAGGGCTCCCATGCCGAGCAGTACAAGCGCCAGCTGCAAAAACCGAATTGAGTATTGTTTAATAAAAGTATGTGCCGGTTCAGTCATTTTGTTTATCATATGCATTCCTTATGGGCTGATTTTAAGTATTACTTTTGTACGACGGCATAAATTGTGAAGGAATATTTTTCTCAGATTTTTCTGCAGGTATGGGATTAAACTTAAGAATTGCCCTTGTGATTGCAAATGCTAAAATTACCCGCCCCTTCGTCTGATCAGGGAAGATGGTTTGAAGGATTTTGGGATTATTGCTGATATTTCCGGGGTTAAGTTTCCTGCCCAAATGAGGTTTTTCTGCTTATTTTAAGATTTTTAGGTCACTGCAGAAACTTGTGAGGTGGAAGATTGGAATTTACTCTAAAATGTTTTAACTTGGTTTACCATACGGAATTATTAGGGTTTTTCCGTTTGAGCTGTATTAATAATTTTAACAGGTTTTACTATGATGCGTCTATTACTCATTGTTTTTTCGGCGCTGGTTTTGCATGTCCATGCTCAGGTTCCACCGCCGATAACAAATGTCTCCCCGGCTGACGGAGCTGTAGATCAGAGCATAACACCAACATTCACTTGGTCTGCAACGCCTGATCCCGGGTTTTTTGAGTTAATGAAGGTTGAATATACTTCAGATATCACTTGGACAACCTATGATTCCACTTCCGCAACCGGAAGCAACAGTTTTGGCATCAGCGGTTTGGAGTGGGGTACAACATACTATTGGCGGGTAAGATGGGTCAGCCCTAACTACGCCGCGGTAACCTCCCCTGTTACCTCCTTTACCACAGTGACTCCACCTCCGCCGAATCTCGCAGTACCTTCCGATAATTCCACAGCGCAGGAACTTGCTGTTAATCTGATCTGGAATATGGTTTCAGGTGCAGCGGCATACCGCGTTCAGGTTGCGACGGATGCCGGATTTACATCCCTGATTGTTAATAATTCTTCAATAACCACAAACAATTATAACCTGAGCGGATTAAACTATTACACCAACTATTGGTGGCGAGTGAGCACGATTGACGGAAACTCCTTAGAAGGAGATCCATCAGGAGCGTTCACATTCCGCACAAAAATGGCGAATCCTGTACTCGTATCCCCGTTAAACGGCTCGGTTGATAATTCGATTAATCCGGTACTTACATGGAATGCCGTGACCGGTGCCGATGATTATCATCTGCAGCTGGCAAGTGACGCCGGATTTACCAGCATTTTGTTGGACAGCGTAACAACCGACACTTCCGTTTTATATTATCCCGGAATTCTTGCCAATGGCACCCAGTACTACTGGAGAGTGAGGGCACAGAAAACTTCCGAGAACTCAGGATATACATCTGCGGCGTTTACCACAGTGGCTGAGGTTATTCCCTATCTGAACTGGCCAACAGCCGGTACAACGGTATATACCCTGACCCCGACACTCGGCTGGTATATACTGGCTCCGACTGTTGTATCCTACGATGTGCAGATTTCCACCTCTGCGGCTTTCCCTCTTAACGCTACCATTATTTATGATGCGGGGGATACGGCAATATATACCGTGGATTCCCTTCTCCCTTCAACAACCTACTACTGGAGAGTAAGGACAAAGACATCAGGCGGCGTTATTATAAAATATTCGACGACAGAAAATTTTGTAACATATGGATCCCCTACGGTACCCGTGCCGACCTATCCCACAGGCGGAACAACCGTGTGGACGTATGACCCCGTGTTAACCTGGTTTCTGCCGTTGCTGAGTGACCTTTATACATTTGAAGTACGTTACAAAAAACAGAACGATGCAGACTGGGTTGATACCGTTCAGACAGGCGCAGCACTTCAGCATCAATTAAGCAGTCTGGATGCTGCCACAATTTATCAATGGCAGGTGCGCTCGCATAACAGCAATGTATATTCTGCATGGAGTGCAACAGAGTCTTTTAGTACCTATAGTTTATTTCCTCCACCGCCGGTTTATACACTGTATCCCAAAGATTCGGTTACTATATATACAAGTGCTCCGACACTTTACTGGTATGCTGCAGGTGCGGTTAACGGCATCACCTATCAGGTACAACTTTCGTTTGACGAAACATTTACTGATCCGGGATCCATATTTGACAATATTCCGGCAGTTTACCATACCGTTGGTTCCCTTGAAGCAGATACGGTTTACTACTGGAGAGTCCGTTCTTACAATGGCTCAAGCTATAGCGGCTGGAGCGGGACGGCTGAATTCAGAACCGATGTGACTCCATGGTCATCGGTACCGGTTCTTACGTATCCGACCGGCGGAGCATCAATCTATGCACCCGAGACATCCCTGAACTGGTATATAACCGGAGGCATCGCAACCATAACCTATCATATTCAGGTTGCACTTGCAACTGATGTGCTTTTCAGTTCGCCGGTGTTTAATCAGACAGGAAATACACAGCATACAGCGTATATATCCGGACTGAGTGCGGGCACCAATTATATATGGCGTGTCCGTTCGTTTGACGGGACAAATTATTCCGACTGGGCATCAGCGGAGTCATTCAGCGTAACAGGCACCACAGGGTCCTTGCAGCCGATACCGTTGTATCCCATAAATGGTGAAGCGGTCAGTGATACTACTGTGCAGTTTGTTTGGTATGTAAACGGACTGAGTGCAGTTCCCCTCAGCTGGGAAATTGAGTATAACACAACCAACAGCTTTACAGGAACGGCAACAATCTCCGGTATATCGGTGCCGAGTGTAGCAAGTGTCGGGTTGGTTTATGGAGCAACCTATTATTATAAATTAAGAACATATAACGGAACAGCATATTCATCCTGGTCAAGCACGCAGAGTTTTACTACTCCTGCGGGACCGGCTCCTGCAATTCCGATTGTAGGAAGTCCGTCTGCCAACACGGTGATCGCATCAACGGCTCCGGTGCTTTCCTGGTTTATCCCCGTTGTGCAGCAGCAGTTAAGTTATGAAGTTGAATATTCGCTGAACGCAAACTTCAGCGGAGCACAGGTTATTACCGGTGTATCCGGACAGCAGGCTCCCTTGAGCGGATTATCTGCTGGTTCCAAGTATTACTGGAGAGTGAGAGCTAAAAATCAGAACGGCACATATTCACCGTATTCCGGCAACGGCTCATTTACCGTTAATGGAGTGACTGGTGTTCAGGAAAGCGGAGTGCCGATTGAATTTAATCTGGCACAAAACTATCCGAATCCGTTTAACCCTGCTACCCGTATCAGCTTTACGCTGCCTCAGCAGAGTAGTGTGTATCTGAAAATCTATAATATGCTCGGGCAGGAAGTTGCCGCATTGATAAACGGAGAAGTTAAATCTTCCGGCTATCATGAAGTGGTCTTTGATGCTTCACGGCTTTCCAGCGGAGTTTATCTTTATAAGCTGAGTGACGGAAAACAATCCATGACCAGAAAATTGGTTCTGCTCAAATAAGAGTGGTTCATAAAAAAAAGCGGCTTCGGCCGCTTTTTTTATGAG
>CAYYJL010000011.1:0-8056 GCA_964472245.1 uncultured Ignavibacteriaceae bacterium
AATGTTCCAGCCATGGTTAACTCACATTAATCTTGTTTTGTAAAATTACAGCTGTTTGAGAATACTGTCTCCCCTTCGGGGATTTTTTTGTGTGGTGCATGCGCTTACTATAATCCTGTCTCCCCTTCGGGGATTTTTTTTGCGTGGTGCACGCACTTGCTATAATCCTGCCTCCCCTTCGGGGATTCGTTTTGCGTTGTGCATGCGCTTACTATAATCCTCCCTCCCCTTCAGGGATTTTTAATCGCCAAATATGAACATTCCATAATGCTCTTGCAAAATACATTACCCCCTCAAGAAAAGGATTATAATAAACTGCATCACTACAAATTCAAAACGCAGAAGGCGTGACAGGATTATAGATCTTAAAAAACGTTAAATTTCTCCTTTCAAGACCGCCACCCCTCCCCCACCTATCACTTTTACTCAAAAATTTTGGGGTTTTTATTGTAAATTTGCACTTTGTGTATCATTTTCAGAGGAAAATTTAATGCGCTCGCATGAGATAGATTATGAGATTTTTGGCGATGACATGCAGGTTATCGAAGTTGAACTTGATCCGGGTGAAACCGTTATTGCCGAAGCCGGCGTAATGAACTGGATGGAGGACGGGATTCAGTTTGAAGCCAAAATGGGGGACGGCAGCAATCCCAATGAGGGCTTCATGGGCAAACTGATGAATATGGGTAAAAGGGTCCTGACCGGTGAATCACTTTTTCTGACCCATTTTACCAATCACGGCAGAGGCAAAAAACGGGTTGCATTTGCGGCGCCATACCCGGGCAAAATTATCCCGATTAACCTGCCTGATTTCGGCGGGCGACTGCTTTGCCAGAAGGATGCCTTTTTATGCGCCGCTCTCGGTACACAAACCAGCATCGCTTTTACCAAAAGATTCGGTGCGGGACTGTTTGGCGGTGAGGGCTTCATCCTGCAAAAGCTGGAAGGCGACGGACGCGCTTTTATCCACGCAGGCGGAACTATTGTAAAAAAAGAACTTGTTAATGATGTACTCCGTATAGACACCGGCTGTATTGTGGCTTTTACGGACGGACTTGATTACGATATTGAACGCGCCGGCAACCTGAAATCTATGTTCTTCGGCGGAGAAGGATTATTCCTTGCCACCGTACGCGGAACCGGAACGGTCTATCTGCAGTCGCTTCCGTTTGCACGGCTTGCTGACCGCATCATAGCACAATCCCCTATGGGAACCGGCAGCCGAAAGGATGAGGGCTCAATCCTCGGCGGCTTTGGCAGAATGATAGACGGCAATTAATTTACCGATTTTCATATATCCGGCGGAATAGCTGCTTTTTCCGCCGGTTTATTTTTAGCATTTCAAAAAAGGAAAAGTTATGATTCGCAAAAATCTGATTCTCGTTTTGTTTATTCTGGCTGCAGTTACACAAAACTTTGCACAGAAAAAACTGACCGTTGATGATATATACACAAACCGGAGTTTCAATTCCAAAAATGTTTCCGGGCTGAAATGGCATCCGGACGGCAAGGCATTTTCCTTTTCCAAATATGATGCTGAAACCAAAAGCATGAATGTGATTCTTCACACCATCGCCACAGGTGAGGAAACCGTACTGATTAACGGCAGCGAGTTAAAAGCTCCCGGCTCAGATGATAAAATAACCCTTTCCAATTTTGAATGGTCCCCTACCGGCAAGCAGCTGATGATAACCGGAGTTCTGCCCGCGCGTTCTCTTAAGAGCGGCGGTACATTTTATTTATATGACATTGCCTCTAAAACAGTAACCGCTGAAGTTGCCTCTGAGCAGGCACAGATAAATATGCAGTATTCTCCGGACGGGAAGAAAATTGCATTCTCCCGCGGCCACAATCTTTTCGTCTATGATGTAGAAACCAAAACTGAAAAGCAGCTTACCTTTGACGGCAATGATGTGGTCTTAAACGGTGTTTTCGATTGGGTATATGAAGAAGAGTTCAGCATTATTCAGGCATATGCGTGGTCAGCAGATTCCCGCCGGCTTGCTTATTGGAAACTTGATCAGACCAATGTACCGGAAATAAAAATTCAGAAATGGGATTCTCTCTATCTTAACTCAATTGATATGCGTTATCCCAAAGCAGGTGCGCCGAACTCAATCGTAAACATCGGCGTATATGACCTTACTGCAAATACCAATACATTTATGGATTTAGGTGCAGATAAAGATATATACGTTGCCCGTATCGCCTTTAACCCCGTTTCCGGCGACCTGTGGATGCAGCGCCTGAACCGCCTGCAGAATACCAATGATATACTGGCAGCTAATCCGGCAACCGGAAAAACCAACAGAATCTTTTCTGAAACAAACCCTGCCTGGGTGGATGTTAATGATGACCTCACCTTTACCGGCAAAAGCGGATTTGTTTGGGCATCAGAACGCGATGGTTACAATCACCTCTATTATTTTGATAACTCCGGAAAAGTAATCCGCCAGTTAACAAAAGGGGCATGGGAAGTTGCAGAAGTTAAAGGATTTAATCCGAACACAAATACCGTTTATTTTACCTCCAACGAACGCGGAACCCGTTACAGAGATTTATATTCAATTAAACTTGACGGCTCCGGTAAAAAGCGTTTAACAGAAGAAGCCGGTTATCATGATGTATCGCTCCCCGCAAATGCAGAATATTTTATCGATCGTTTTTCAACTGCGTCAAGACTGACCAATACCACATTGTATGATGGCGGCGGTAAAAAAGTGAGAACCCTCGCGGAATCAGATATGAGTGTTTTTGCTGATTATAATCTCACCCCGGTTGAGTTTATTACCTTCAAAACGTCTGACGGGCAGGAACTTAACGCTTCTATTATGAAACCTGCTGACTTTGACCCGGCTAAAAAATATCCCGTGCTGATATTTACCTACGGCGGACCGGGTTCACAGATTGTTTGGGATAGATGGGGCGGCTCCAATTATCTGTGGCATCAGCTGCTTGCACAAAATGGATATATCGTATTTTCCGTAGATAACCGCGGAACCGGCGGCAGAGGAAAAGCATTTAAGAACTTAGTTTATAAAGACCTTGGTAATTTTGAAGTGCAGGACCAGATTGAAGCCGCAAAATGGCTCGGTGCGCAGAGTTATGTTGATGCAAACAGAATCGGCATCTGGGGCTGGAGCTACGGGGGATATAACTCTGCTCTTACCCTTATGAAAGGTGCGGATTATTTTAAGGCGGCTATATCAGTTGCCCCTGTTACTCACTGGAAGTTCTATGATACTATATATACTGAGCGGTATATGTCCACCCCTCAGCTTAATCCGGAGGGTTATGAAAACAGTGCAGTACTGGCTCACACCAACAAATTAAAGGGAAAACTCTTTTTGGTGCATGGTACAGGTGATGATAATGTTCATTTTCAGAATGCCGTAAAACTGGCTGAAAAACTGATTGCTGAGGATAAACCGTTCCAGACAATGTTTTATCCGGAAAAGAACCACGGTATTTTCGGCGGAAAAACCCGTCAGCATCTTTACAAAATGATGACTGAATTTATCCTGGGGAACTTATAAGAGGTATATGAGAGAGGCGATTAAAAACAGGAAAATTATAGAGTCAGGTCCGCTGAGGATTGTCTATTTTATTCTGGGGATTATTTGTGCAATAACGGGCATCATAGGGTTTATTGTTCCTCTGATGCCCGGAACAATTTTTTTGATTATGGCTGCGTACTTTTTTGCCAGAAGCTCAGAAAAGTTTCTGGACTATATACTGACAAACAAATTATTCGGCCACCACATTCAAAATTTCGCTAATGGGGGAAAAATGCCGCTGAGAGCAAAAATCGTAACGGGAATCCTGATTTTAATCTCAGTCATCACGGGGATTCTGCTCTTTTAAGAAAGATTATTTTCTTTTCTTAGCTGCTTTTTTAGCCGGTGCTTTTTTCCCTTTTGCCTTTGCAGGGGCTTTAGCTTTTCCTGCGGCAACGAGTGCAAGACCTGCATGTACTGCAGCTTTCTTGGTCTCAAAGCCGGCTTTCATAGCCTTAGCCATCAGCTTGTCATCAATATCAATGAGTGTTTTCATACCGGATCTCCTTTTTTTGTTAAACAAAATAGATTTTTGCTATCCACGCCTTAAAATAATAAAAAACTTAATATAAAAAACTATTTTTTAATTTTTTTTCAACCGCTATATATGAATGATATACACGCGGAAGGTTCCAAAGAGCTCATTATATAATCAAAAAAGGTGCATAAATTACAGATGGAGCCAGCTATCGCCTGGCCGCCTCTACTGTAACGGTTAAGGAAAAAGTGTGATATAAATGTGATTGGGATATATCTGCACGTTCAAAATGGCGGTAAAATGTGAGTACACTCACAAAAGAAGGGGTGTATATACCCTAATTCAGACTCTGCGGAGTGCTGTTGTCCTCTTCCAGGAGGGAATATACGAAACTTGCGGTATCTTCTTCTTTCCCCATTAAATCTCCAAGTGTAGTTTTAGCAAGAATGGAATCCACAGCAGTCTGAACAGCTCTCCACAGGGATCGGATAGAGCAGTCAATGGTATGCGTGCAGATGGTTTCATTGCCGGTAAAATCGGAGCAGAAAGATTTTTCAAATAATTTTCCGCCCAAAACGTTCAGTACATCCCCGATATTTATACTTTCCGGCGGAGCAGTCAGTTTATATCCACCGGAGGACCCCCTGGTACTCTCAATAAATCCCCCAATACGCAATATACGGAGCAATTTACCGGCGTGTGCCTGCGAGATATTCTCCGCAGAACTGATTTCCGGAATAGTCATACCGTCATCAGACTTGCTTTTTGCTATTCTGATGAGGCATCTGAGCCCGTATTCTTCTTGTGAACTGAATTTCATAGTAATTTCCGGGCGGAGTGTGTGCTCCGCCCGGATCCTTTATTTAACCTTTATACATCGGTATTTTTGAGCCGCACATTTTTGCATGTTGTACTTCTGCAAAGTGTTCAGGACTTACGGAAGGTCCCTGTGCACTGCAGAATTTTTCAAATGCATCCACCAGCTTAGCGGAAATCTGCTCAAAGGAATATCCTTCAATTTCATAACGGGGCATAAAGTATACCGGTTCTCCGTTCTTAAAAATTGCCATGGAAGGTGATGATGGCGGAGCAGGTATATAACCGCGCACTAAATCAACCGCATCTCTATCCTGACCGGCAAACACCGTGGTGATTTTATCCGGAATCACTTTGTTTTGCAGTGCAAGAGAGACACCCGGGCGGGCACCGCCTGCGGCACATCCGCAAACGCTGTTAACAAAGACCAAAACGGTTTTGTCGTCATTTACTTTTACGGTTTTTTCAACATCTTCCGGGGTGCGCAATTCCGTAAATCCTACTGCGGTTAATTCATCCCTCATCGGCTGTACTGCCTCTTCATCGTACATTGGAGGTCTTTTAAGAACATTTAACATGACTTTTCCTTCATTAGTTACTGTGTTATATTTTTTGGTTATTACATGAAACCGAGTTCAACCTGGGCCACTTCACTCATCATATCTTTGTTCCATGGCGGACTCCAGGTAATTTCAACTTTCACGTCTGTAATACCTTCAATGGTCTTCAATTTGCTTTCAACTTCTTTTGGGAGCGTTTCAGCTACCGGACACATAGGGGAGGTGAGTGTCATAATAACGGTCAGCTTTTTATCCTCATCAAAGCGGAGCTGATATACCAAACCGAGTTCCCATATATCAACCGGAATTTCCGGATCATAACAGGTTTTGATGACTTCAACTACCCTATCCTTCAAAGCATCTGTTTCAGCGCTCATATTTCCTCCGTACTTACTTTATCTTTTTCCTGTTTCAGTGCGGCAATAAGTGTATGCCATGCCAGAGATGCGCATTTAACCCTCATGGGAAACTCTTTAACCCCCTCGAGTACTGCTAACTTCCCCAGATCTTCCCGCACAGCATCCTCAACGGCTTCACCCATAATCAGGGCATGAAATTTATCAAAATCACCTTTTACCTGCTCTACGGTTTTCCCCTTTACAAATGCGGTCATCAGTGATGCGGAGGATTTGGAGATTGCGCATCCGTTCCCCTGAAAAGATATATCGGAAATCACGCCGTCTGAAACCTTGAGGAATATATCCACCTGGTCTCCGCAGAGCGGGTTGTGCCCTTCAGCATGGTGATTGCAGTCATCCATTTTTCTGAAATTCCTTGGATCTTTATAATGATCCAGTATTACTTGCTGATAGAGTTCGCGTAAATCGGGTGAAATCATTTAAAAACCTCAAATACTTTTTGAATTGCACCGGCAAAGTAGTCAACCTCTTCCTTTGTATTATAGAAGCCAAAGGAAATTCTTGCTGTGGCAGGCACATTAAATCTTTTCATGACGGGCTGTGCGCAGTGATGCCCCGTGCGGATTGCCACGCCCTCTAAATCCAGTATGGTACCGGTATCGTGGGGATGAATACCATCAAGCACAAAGGAAAAAACACTGCTTCTTTCCTTTGGTGTGCCGATAAGGCGGAGTCCGGATATATTGCCGAGAACGCCCGCAGCATAATCCATCAGCATTGTTTCATGACGGAGTATATATTCAAACCCGACTGATTCCACATAATCTATAGCTGCACCATGTGCTATCACCCCTTCAATATTCGGGGTGCCGGCTTCAAACTTGTGGGGCAGTTCATTAAAGGTGGTTTTCTCAAAACTGACGGAGGATATCATATCCCCGCCTCCCTGCCATGGCGGCAGCTCATTTAATATATCTTCTTTTCCGTACAATACACCTACACCCGTGGGGCCGTAAAGTTTATGTGTGGAAAAAACAAAAAAGTCTGCATTCAATTCACGGACATCTACTTTCTGATGCTGAATAGACTGTGCTCCATCCACCAATACATGTGCACCTGCCTGATGCGCCAATTCAATCATATGCTTAACGGGATTAACCGTACCAAGCGCATTGGATATATGGGTTACGCAGACAAGCTTGGTTTTGGGGGATAACAGACTTTCATAATGACTGAGGTCTATATCCCCCCGGTCATCAATATTGATAACCTTTAGTACTGCCTTCTTCTGTTCACACAACAACTGCCAGGGGACGATATTGGAGTGGTGCTCCATATAGGAGATAATTATTTCATCTCCTTCCGATATATATCGTGCCCCGTACGAGTGAGCAACCAGATTGATTGACTCAGTCGTGCCTCTTGTAAAAATAATTTCCTTTGCTGAGCCGGCATTAATAAACCTTGCGGTTTTTGCCCTTGCCTGCTCAAATTCTAATGTCGCTTTCTGACTCAGGTAATGCACACCGCGGTGTATATTGGCATTGGTATACGAGTAGTACTCCGCAATTTTATCAATCACCTGCTTTGGTTTCTGGGTTGTTGCCGCATTATCCAGATACACAAGCGGTTTGCCGTGCACTTCTATATTTAATGCAGGAAAATCCTTGCGCAGTGTATATACATCTCTGCCGGAAACAGGTTTTTCCGCAACGAGCACTTTACCGTCCGCTCCTGGCTGAGTCATAATTATCCCAACCTCTTTGAAATGATAACTTCCAGATAATCGCGGAGATCCTGAAATTTCAAATCCATAATAACATCATCTGCAAATGCATTAATTAACATGGATTTTGCCAGATCTTCCCCGATACCCCTGGACTTCAGATAAAAAAGTGATTCATCATCCAGCTGCCCTACCGTTGCACCGTGTGTACATTTAACATCATCTGCAAAAATTTCCAGCTGCGGTTTGGTGTCAATGATAGCATCGTCACTGAGCAGTATGGTTTTATTTTCCTGAAAAGCATTCGTCTTCTGGGCATCCTGACGAACCATTACTTTGCCGTTAAACACGCCCCGTGCTTTGCCGCCCAGTACTCCCTTATACAGCTCGTGAGACTGGCAGCGCGGAACTGCATGGTCAATAAGTGTGTGGTTATCAATTAACTGGGTACCCTCTGCAAGGAAGAGACCATTCAGAGTTGCTGTTGCATTTTCACCTGTGAATCTTGTACTGATATTTGAACGGGCAATAGCTCCTCCAAAACCAAGATTTAATGATGT
>CAYYJL010000011.1:8156-16439 GCA_964472245.1 uncultured Ignavibacteriaceae bacterium
TTGTCTGCCTCGCTGATCAGGTGCAGAATTCTGACTGCTTTGCCCGCTGTTGTGTTTTTTGCAGCCCTGATATACAGACCGTCAGTCACAAATGAGGAGTTTAACGCAGCAAATATATTGCCTTTCAATTCAGCTGTGCGGTTATAGTATCCGCTGACTTCCCGGGCATCACGGTCAAATGCTTCCTTGATGGTGGATATAGTCAGCCCGGATTCAGCACCTGCTGTATCGGATAAATCTCTTCTGAAAGTACCGTTCACAAAAATCAGATTTATATACTCATCCTTAACCAGGAAAAACCTGCTTAACTGTTCAACGGTTATCTTTGATGTATTAACAGAAGCGGGTACAAATTCCCGTCCGGTTATGGGGGAGATGTTTGTATATTTCCACTCTTCATCTCTGGTAGTCGGGATATTGAGCGACAGAAATTCCGAAAACGCATCCCGGCGGATGGCATGGAGTGCCGACTTCCCTTGTCCGTTCAGTGAGTTCTCAAAATTCTCAAAGCCGGATTTAAATACTTCCTTAAAATCAAATTTATTCATATATACCCGTTATCCCATCACAAATTCATCAATGTGGTCTTTTACCCAGTCATATCCTTTTTCTTCCAGTTCAAGAGCAAGCTCTTTGGTTCCGGATTTGATAATTTTGCCCTGGTAGAGAACATGCACAAAATCAGGGATGATATAATCTAAAAGCCGCTGATAATGTGTTACCACAATAAATGCGTTTTCTTTGCTGCGGATTGTGTTTACGCCTTTTGCTACAATCCTGAGCGCATCTATATCCAGACCGGAATCAGTTTCATCAAGAATACCGAGTTTGGGCTGCAGTACCGCCATCTGGAAAATTTCATTCCGTTTCTTTTCCCCGCCGGAAAAACCTTCATTTACAGAACGGCTGAGCAGATCCTGTTTCAGTTCTACCAATGCCATTTTCTGTTTGATATGGGCAAGAAACTCAACGGTATCCATAGGATCTTCACCGCGGTATTTTCTGATTTCATTCAGGGCATTTTTAAGGAGATTGGTATTAGAAACACCCGGAATTTCCACAGGATATTGAAATGCGAGGAATACTCCTTCGCGGGCTCTGTCCTCAGGTGATAAGTCCAGAAGGTTTTTACCGTTAAAAATAACTTCGCCACCGGTCACTTCGTAATCATTTCTTCCTGCTAATACCTGAGCGAGGGTGCTTTTTCCTGAGCCGTTAGGCCCCATAATGGCATGTACTTCACCCGGATTAACAGTTAAATTGATTCCTTTTAAAATTTCTTTTCCGTCAATGGCTGCACGGAGATTTTTAATTTCTATCACTATATATATTCCTTATTTTAAAAATTAAGTTGTTAACCGACACTGCCTTCAAGAGAAACACTCAGGAGTTTTTGCGCTTCAACTGCAAACTCCATCGGTAATTCCCGGAAAACCTCTTTGCAATAACCATTAACAATCATGCTTACTGCATCTTCGTTAGAAAGCCCGCGCTGATTCAGATAAAAAATCTGATCTTCACCAATCTTTGAGGTAGTGGCTTCATGTTCTACCGTTGCACTTGGATTATTGATTTCCAGATACGGAAAGGTGTGTGCCCCGCAGCGGTCACCAATCAGCAGTGAGTCGCACTGTGAGTAGTTTCTTGCATTCTTTGCTTTTTTAGAAACTTTTACCAATCCGCGGTATGTATTATTACTGAGACCTGCAGAAATACCCTTGGAAACAATGGTACTCTTGGTGTTATTGCCGATATGAATCATTTTGGTACCGGTATCTGCCTGTTGTTTATTATTGGTAACAGCCACGGAATAGAACTCACCGGTGGAATTATCTCCCTGCAGGATACAGCTGGGGTATTTCCATGTAATTGCGGAACCGGTTTCAACCTGAGTCCATGATATCTTGGAATTTACGCCTTTGCAGAGCCCTCTTTTGGTTACAAAATTATATATACCGCCTTTACCTTCTTTATTCCCTGCATACCAGTTCTGAATGGTGGAGTATTTAACCTCCGCATTATCCATGGCTACTATTTCTACAACCGCAGCGTGCAGCTGATTTTCATCGCGGCGTGGTGCGGTACAGCCCTCAAGGTAACTGACATAACTTCCCTCTTCTGCAACAATCAGCGTTCTTTCAAACTGACCTGTGTTGCTCGCGTTGATTCTGAAATAAGTGGAAAGTTCCATCGGGCAGCGTACGCCTTTCGGTATATACGCAAAGGAACCGTCGGTAAAAACCGCACTGTTCAGTGCAGCATAATAGTTATCCGTGGCAGGTACAACGGAGCCGAGATACTTTTTAATCAGATCCGGGTGATTTTTAATTGCTTCTGAAATTGAGCCGAAGATAATACCCATCTCTTCTAATTTTGCCTTAAAAGTTGTGGCAACAGAAACGCTGTCAAAAACTGCGTCAACGGCAACTCCGGCAAGTGCTTTTTGCTCTTCCAGAGGAATGCCTAATTTATTAAAAGTCGCCAGAATCTCAGGGTCAACCTCATCCAGACTGTTCAGCTTTTTAATATTTTTTGGGGCAGAGTAATAAATAATATCCTGAAAATCCACCTTCGGGTAGGAAACATTAGGCCATTTCGGTTCTGTCATGGTCAGCCAGTGGCGGTATGCCTTCAGACGCCACTCGAGCATCCATTCCGGTTCTCCTTTTTTAGTCGAAATCAGGCGTATAATATCCTCATTAAGACCCTTGGGTGCTTCATCAACCTCAAGTTCAGTACTGAATCCGTACTTATACTCCTGATTGGCTAATTGTTCTATTTCGTTAACTTCAGTTGAACTCATCTGCTATTTTCTCTGAATTTTCATGATTTGAATTACAAATTTAGGGAATCTATACAAAAAAGTCAAGATTAATCCACATCCCGTTGTCCACTATATTACCACCATTATCCCCTGACAGATTCGTTAGATTTTATCTATATTGCTGAAACAAGAAATGGTATCTCAAATGTTCATAATGCGCAAAAAAACGGTTTTTATTACGGTTTTCCACCTGTTTGTGCTCCTTATGCCGCAAACTACCCAAGGCGGGGATGATTACTTCCAAATTGCAAAAATTCCTGCAGAGGTGAAACTTAGTGTAACTGACAGGGCAAAAATTATCCTCAATGATTCCTCTCCGTTAGCCGTGGATGATGCCACACTCTCCCCTTTTGCCTGGCTATCCCCAATGCCGCAGGGTTATTCTCTTTACGATGTTGGCGCTTTGGATTCAAATACGGTAATTGCGGTGGGAGCAAAAGGTACAATCATCCGGACTACAGACAGAGGTAGAACCTGGGCTGTTTCCAATAATGCGGATAACATGGAGGCCATTGAAAAAGTCTCGTATATTGACGGTACAGCGGCGTATGCTGTCGGGTGGTTTTCAATCCGGCTTCCAAATGCAGTTATTTACAGAAGCTTTGTTCTCAAATCCATTGATAACGGTCTTACATGGCTGAGGATATTCAGCCCGAATGTACAAACTCAGATAACCGGAGTTCATTTTCTTGATGCGAATACCGGTTATATTGTAGGAACCAATTCGTTTGCCGCCCGTACCACCGATGGAGGCAGGAATTGGGCTATTGTGAATATAACCGGCCCTGCTATGCATTTTCAAACAGTGGTTTTTCACAATAACGAAATTGGTTATGTGGGAACAAGGGATGGGAGAATTTTCAGAACGACCAATAGCGGTGCCTCATGGAGTATGCATAGTCTGCAAAATGACAATGGGACTGTCTTCGCAATTCATTTCACATCCTCAACACATGGGTATCTTGGCGGCTGCGATGGCAGGGGTATTGGCCAGCACAATGCTTTTATATATAAAACAATAGACGGCGGAAATTCCTGGAACCGGGTCTATCATTCTGCATCCGCACAAATATATACTCTTGGATTTTTTAATCAAACGGACGGGATGGCAATGGGTTTCAAAAATGATGAAACCAATCCATCGGGACTGGTCCTGCTTACGGCTAACAGCGGCACTTCCTGGACTGAGCTGACCAATTATTCAACTAAGCGGCGAATCTATGGCTCCCGCATTCTTTCCCAAACGGCCGTCATGGCGGCTTGTGAAGGCGGCGTTGTTATGGCGTCTCCGCTCAGAGGCAGCAGCTGGTACCGGCTCTCACTCGAAATCACGGATGAAAACATTTTCCAAATGCAGATGGTTTCCTCAGACAGCGGTTACATTGCTTGTTCCAACGGAGTTATATACAGAACACACAACGGCGGTGTTGACTGGACTGCTCAAGTCGTAAATCCGCAAGCCGGGGATATATCACGCCTTCATTTTATAAACCGGACTACCGGACTGGCAATCTTTCGTTCAGGCAAGATATATAGAACGCAAACAGCGGGAAACAACTGGAATGAGGTATACGCCCAATCTGTTTCCCTGCAGGATATCAAATTTGCTTCTCAAACCCGTGCCTATGCCATAGGACAGTCAGAAATGGTTAACGGATTCCTTCTTCGTTCTACCGATGCCGGTCAGACATTTACACCCGCTCAGCAGTTTAACGGATACCTGTTAACCTCAATTCATTTTACAGATTCTCTGTATGGATATATATCCGCCGTAAGCGGTTTGAATAAAAGTACCATTTTCAGGACAACCAACGGGGGAATTCTTTGGGATTCTCTGCCTGCTCCTCTCCCGTTTTCTGCATTTAAAGTGTTTTTCCCCGACCGGTTTTACGGATACACAATAGGAGACCGCGGAAGATATGCAAGGACAACAAATGGTGGTTCGCTATGGGAAACAGATTCTTTACCGGGAGAGCAGCTTTCAGATATTAATTTCCCGGATGCTTTTCGCGGTGCCCTTGTTTCCCTTTCCGGCAGAGTATACTATACAAACAATGCCGGCAATGACTGGACCAGGGCTGCTGCCCCAATTTCCATTGATTACCGGACTATCAGTTTCATAAAAAGCGGACGCACCTGGAAAAGTTATGCTGCCGGTAATGCAGGGGCCATGGTTACTGCAGTAATCTCCCCCTTCAACGAGAAATTATGGACATGGGGCGGGACAGCTGATTCTTCCTGGTTTAATCCTCTGAATTGGACACCTCCGCGTGTTCCGGAATTTTCAGATAGTGTCGTGATAGGACTTTCACCTAAACCGCCCGTTGTGAACAGAAAACAACAGCAAATTATTATTTCGGCCCTGACGGTTAAGCCCGGAGGCAGACTTATAATAACAGATTCAGTTAAAGCTTTTGTTATCTTAGGCGATTTAACCGTGGAGGGGGTTATTGGAATTAAGGACTCCGCAAAGATTCAGTTCATCGTTGGCGGCAGCTGGGATATCAGTAATGCACAGCCGGGGGCTTTTGACCCGGGTAAGTCCGAGGTAGTTTTCAAAAAATCGGGCAAAATCAGAAACAGGTTTTTTGATGCTATGATTGATTCTGCAATTGTTTTAAGAAGTGCAGGTACCATAACTGCCGCAAACAAGTTCCAGTTGTATTACGGCACTCTTGATCTGCAAAAGAAGGATACACTGGTAATACTATCTGACAGGGAGGAATCTCTGAGCGGTGCCGGAATTGTTCCTAACGGTACCATCAAAAGAAATATCAGCGGTGGGATACAACGGACTTACCGCTTTGAAAGTGATGATACATATATACGCTTTAAACCATCCGTGTTTGAAAATAACAGAAGACCGCCGGCAGCAATTTCGTTCACCACATATCCGGATACCATCCCGTTGAATTTCGGTACCAGCTGGATAGAAATACCAAGCACCATTGATACAGCGCTGAACGTTATCTATGCAGATTCCGTTACTCTTCTTGGTACTTATGCCATTGGTACTGCTTTATTAAAGGAAAGAGCCCCAACAGTTAAGCGCGTAGTGACCGGAGGCGGCAGTGCTTCACTGGATTTAATTACTGAGCCCTTTGAACTTTCACTCCGCTATGAACAAAGTGAGGTTCCACCCGGCACTGATGAGTCACAGTTTAAGATTCTGGTATTAAATGAAAACCCATCAGGATTGGCTGACGACGCAGTTACACCGGGAATTTTTCATCTGGAACAAAACTACCCCAATCCGTTTAATCCGTCAACCGTCATTGGCTTTTCATTACCGCAAACTGCCTTGGCTTCTTTGGAGATTTACGATGTATTGGGACAACTTGTTATGGAGATTCCACAAAAGGAATATACATCAGGGCAGCATATTTATTCCGTTAACGCACAATCACTTGCAGGAGGGGTTTATATTTACCGGTTGATAACTCTGTCCGCTGACGGAAGACGTGAGTTCCAAAAGAAGTTTATCCTCCTCAAATAAACCTGCCTCAAAATTAGTCTACCCGTGAATCTGATATTGTAATTATCAGATTCACGGAGTATTTTTTACGTACCCATTCAGTAAAGTATGTCAGGATAAAAATGCAGCGTTCGATGATACTCTTTATGCTTTTAGTACTTCATTCAATCTGTTTTGCCGATACTGTGAGGGAAAAAATAATCTATGGAAAATCACTTTCCGGTGTCAATGATACCCTCTCCCTCAGCGTCCTCACAGAAGCTCATGAAATGGCCAAAAGCGACGGTGATACTGTGCAGATTCTTGAGTCTGGCTACGCTGCTGCCTTTCAGAAGAGGTCTATGTTCCGGTTCGCCGAGGCACTGCAGGATTACAGAGTTCTGCATAAACTTGCACTTAGTCAGCAGGACACGGTCTCTCTATATAACATTACCGCTGAATTAGGATATATCTATTACCGCATAGGGGAGTATAAGGAAGCTTTGCAGTATTACAATTCCGCCCTTGCATTGGCAGAAAAAATGGATTCACCGGGCATCCTTGCCGGGGCTCTTACCAATCTCGGCGTCCTTTTTGATAAATGGGGTTATTATGATTCAGCACGGGAGCGATATATGCAGGCACTTGAACTGCAGAAAAAAATTAATGACTCGGCAGGTGTGGCAAACACACAAATAAATCTCGGCATATTGGAGCTTTCTCTGGGTAATCTTGAACAAGCTGAGGCATTTTGCGAAAGTGCCCGTAAAATCGGAACAGCAGCCGGCAAACCGGTTGTGGTTATGGATGCTTTAATAAACCTGGGCGTTATATATTATTTTAAGGCAGAATTCCGCAAAGCAGTTTCAGTTAACGATGCAGGATTAGTCATCGCAAAAAAATTAAATCGTTCCCGCGATGTGGCTCTCCTGCTCAAAAATAATGCCGATACATACCTGGCTCTCAACAACACCGCCGATGCCCTGCGGTATGGATTTGAGGCACTAAAAATTGCAAAGGAGGTTAACTCCTTTGAGAGTATCAGGGACGCACACTATGTTCTTCATGAAATATATACTGCAAAAAACGACTATAAGCAGGTGGTTGTGCATCTGAAAAAAGTTAACGAGTATAATGATTCCCTTGCACAAAATGACCTTGCTGTTCAGATAGGAAAGCTGGACGAGCGTTATGCAATTCAGAGAAAAATTGAAGAAGAAAAACGTGCTGAGGAACTCCGGATTAAACTGGAAGCAGAGGAATACGAACGGGCATCAAATCTGCAGTACTTCCTCATTATCTCATTGGCCGTTCTTATTATCTTCAGCATCTTTTTTGCAAAGAAACTATCCTTTAATAACAGATTTATTGAAATTTTGCTTTTCCTTTCAATTCTGCTGTTCTTTGAGTTTATTGCCGTTCTGCTTGACCCTTATACTGAGCAATTCTCCGGCGGATTTCCGCTTCCAAAACTTGCTATTAACATGGTACTCGCTGTACTGATTTACTATCTTGATGAATACTTTGACAAAAAAGTAAAAACTAAAATTCTCAGCGAAGAGCAATCATAAGCAAGAGCATAAGAAAGTAAACTGTCTTACCTAAACATCGGCGGATGTTTTTTGTGGAAATCATTCAGGTTCTGCAGATATTGTGCAAACTCAAGTATTTTCTGCTCTTCAAACAATCTTCCTGTTACGGTAATGCTGACAGGAGTACCGGATTCGCTAAACCCATTCGGGATGACAACAGAAGGATGCCCGGTTAAATTTGTGAGGAGAAGATTTTTTCCCGACCAGCTGGGGGACAGGTAAACATCCACCTGTTTCATAACTTTTGCCATTTGCTCTATCAGAAGAGTCCTGGCCCGGTTTGCATTGATATATTCCACTGCAGGGATAAACCTCGCCGCACGGAAAACATTCGGCCAGGCATTTTTAATCTGCCTTGTCAGTAAATCATCCTGATTGCTCCGTGTAAGCTCATCAAAAGCAGCCGCAGCTTC
>CAYYJL010000012.1:0-9054 GCA_964472245.1 uncultured Ignavibacteriaceae bacterium
ATCCTTCAGTTTTGTATTTCAACACAAAAAAATCCCCGGATTCGTATATCACAACAATGAATACCAAGGACATATTTTAAACGAAGAAATATTCTTAGCGGGTTCAAATTGAATAGTTGATTAACTAAAGGTTTTGATAAATCTTCTCAGATCGATTCTCCGGCAGTCCAGAGTTATAATGGGAGGAATCTGTGAAATACTATAGAATTATCATTTATTTCTGAAGAGGAAGGCAATAACCGGAAAGTGAATATTTACAGCAACTTTTAAGTTAAGCAGATATTATAAATATCCAAGCACAAATTCTGTTCCTGCCGTAAAAAAATTAATTTTATCAGCCGAAAGGCACCTGAAATGGCAGTCAGGAGTTACACCGATGAATTTTTTAACATAGATATGAACCCAATTTGGTGTGACCACAAACAAATTTGACGGTTAATAGAATTAAATGTTTGCATAAAAAGGAAAATTCTCATAATATGCATAATAAAATATAGTTGGAATTCATAATGGTTATCCGCCTTATACCGAGGGGGCGGAGGACTTGAGTTTGGCGGACCTGCTTTATTACTGTGTGCCTTGGTTGCAATTTTTTCTCGTTTGTGCAGAGTATTTGAGTTTTCCGTTTTATTGAAAAGAGGCAGGTGCCATGAAGCGCAGTATATTAGCGGCAATATTTTATCTATCAGGCGTTTTTCTGTTTGGGCAGAGTACACAATGGACTGTTACTCAGACATTGGAGCCGTATCCTACGTCATTCCTTTCCATCTGGCTGTCCAGCCCGGGGAGTTCCACCATATCTATTATATACACAGGAACAGCTCCTGTTGATTTTATTGTAAGGGTTACGCTTAAAAACTCCAGCAATAAAGAGCTGATGAAGGCAAAAAGCCCTCTTGAACAGTTCACCTCGGGCCCCAACTCCTTAACCTATGCCGGCAGTGATGTTTTTTCCTGGAGTGATATCACGTATGATAATACCACTATGGTGCAGATACTCCGGTCTAACCGTTTTCCTGAGGGAGGATATACACAAAAGGTAGAAATATTTGCGGCAAATGGTACAACTCTGCTTGCCGAACACACCGGCAGTTTTACCATTATATATCCCGATTCACCCGTATTATTTGGGCCGGCAAATCAGTCAACGGTTGATTATGCTAACCCCATATTCAGTTGGGCTACCATTAACCTGCCTGCAACAGTAAATGCAAATTATGAATTAAAAATAGTAGAAAAACTAACCGGACAGAACTCCACACAGGCGCTTGCCTCTAACCCGGATCATCATGCAGCAACCATTATAAACAACGGTAACTATGTATATCCTCAGGATGCGTATGCGCTGGCAAACGGGAAGGAGTATGTGTGGAAAATCCGTGTTGTAGATGATAATAACATACCTCTTGCAACCAATGACGGCAACAGTGAGTTCTGGACATTCACCTACAGTAATCCCACGGCGCCCGGGTTTGTTCCTCCGTTTACACGGATAGACCTGAAACAAAACGTAGCGTGGTTCACGGACTTTGAGAGTCTGAATATGATAAGTTCCGGGGATAATTATATATATAACGGAACAACAACATTAAAATTAAAGCTGAGCGGCAGTGAAACTGCAGATTTAACCGCTACGGTTGAAAACTTAACGTTTCCTAAAAATCAAAGCAATCCATCAACATTTTCCGCGGGAAGGGTAACTGCAACTATCCCATCAGGAACCCTTGCATCGAGTATAACGGGCAGTTACTTTACACCGGGCAGTGTTGAGTTTACATCTTCAGATGGCCTTGTCATTAAGGGAACTATAAAGATTCCCAACGGAACAACAACTTTTACAGAAGAAATTAGCATACCGGTTAATGCAAGCGGAGCGCTGCAGGGAACCATTTCATCAACTAATAACGAAGACAACCCTGTTATCAGCTTCGGTAACGCTGCAGTTAAGGTGAATCTGACCGCGTATAAAGTGGTTTTTCCGGGCGGAGCAATTTCATATAGTGGTAAAGTGGTTGCTTTTGGCGATAAGGTGCTTTCAAGTTTTACTGCTCTTGCACCAAACAGTTCCGGTAATCTTGCAGGCAATATAGAGTCCAGCACAGCTGTTACATTAGAAGCAGTCCCGACGTCCCCGGGCAGATTTACGATGAAGTTTAATGGCGGCAGCGGAAGCTTTACGTTTGATGTTTCAACGGGAGCATCTTCAATTAGTGTAACGCTTACAGAACCTAAATTTAACGTGAATGTAACGGGCTTGTTTGAAAAAGCACTAACGGGCAGTGCATCATTTACGGCCGGATTGAGTTATAATAGTACTGAACCCAATGCTCCGGGATTGCAGGTTCAGAATACTTCCTCATTTACAACAAATGGTGTCCCTTTTTCTGAAAACGGATTAAAATTTTCCAACTCGCACAGGGCGGATGTTTCTTCACTCCGCTTAGATTCCCTGACAGCAGTTGGCGAGTCATTCGACTTTAAGATGAGTTTAACGGTTACGCATAAGTTTCCGGGACTCTCCTTATATATAGCACCAATCGAAAATGTCCTGTTTACAAAACGCGGGATAGCATTGCCTGCATTAACAAATGCTTCCATAGAATCTGAAACCAACAGCGGGCTTGGCAGAATGGTTGACGGATTTCAGGTAACATTTCAGACAGCTTCTTCAACTGCCGCATTGTGGACCGGCGGAACAAATAACCAGGCAATGACGCTGGCAGTTAATGTCCGTTTATCGGGATTGCCGGTTGGCTCAAGTGAAGATTTATTCCAGCTGGAATTGCCCTTAAGCGGAACAATTACTAACAGCGGATTAACTCTTAACTTTCCGCAGAAAACTTTTACTTCTTCGTTTATACAATTACCCGGCGGCATCAAATATAATTTAAAAGAGTGGGCCGGTTCTATAACAGGCACGGTAACCGATGGCGAATATGGATTCATCTCTGAACTCTCCGTAAAAGGAAGTGTAAGTTTGCCGGAAAATATTTTTGGCAACTCTCAGCCGCATACCTGGGATTTAGGTTCGGGACAGCTGCGGATGAATGCAAAGGGGCATCTGACCGGAAGAATCACCGGAGCGACAGGGCTTTCCGGATATATGAACGGTATCTTTCCGGTAGGATTCTCAAATCCCGAAATTGATTTTCAGATGGTTGAAGATATACAGAAGATATATCTTGGCAGAACCAGCCGTTTAAACCTGGAACCCCTGACTGGAAGCAGCCAAGACGCGAACACACAGCTGCAATACGAAGTCACCGGAAAAGAAATGGTTAGTTTTTCAGGCAGTTATAGTTCCACAACCGCAATTAACATACCCCCGGGAACAAGCGGATTTAAGCTGAACACCAATTCCATAAGCATACAACCAAAAGGTATGCTGGTAAACGGAAGAACAACAGTTTCATTTGGTTCCACGGAGTCAACACCGGTTACCGCCGATGGTCTTCGTTTCAGGTACTCTGACGGAAAGCTTGATACCGGAAAAATTGTTTTCGATAAAGGAATTGGTGTTACCATTAATCTGGCAAATGGAACTTCAAATCCATCTTATTCAACAAGTCTGAGAAGCAATGTTTACACAAGCGGTAACGGGATGGTTTTTAATACGCCGGCTAACAGCGTATATACCCGCGAAGGATTAACCGTTGAAACAGGCAGCGACACAGCTTACTTAAAACATAACGGTGCAAATTATCAGCTGCTGGCACAATTTTCCCAGTTGAAGGCGGATATATCTCCATTTAAGGTAAATTCAGGACGAATAGATTTTACGTTGAATGGTGTTGTGGCTGCCACGTTGAGCAGTACAGGATTCACGTTGAATGAGTCTGTTTTACCGACATTGCCCGATAAGATAGCACTGCTTGCCGCGTCCATAGGATATATACAAATAAAAGGAACATCCGGTTTCCTGGTGGATTATACACAGGAGGGAAATCAGGTTCGTATACAGACAAGAACCGGGCAGCCGGTTAATGCATACTTCCCGGCGTTATCCTTTGGTGCAAGTCCTGCACCGGAAGTCCCGGTAACATTTAACGTACTTGTAAACTCATCTGATTATTCAGTATCGTCCGGAGAAATTACTGCGGTTATTCCAGCTGCATCTTTATCGAAATTTGATTTAACGGGCAGGGGTATTCCTGCTAAGCTGAAATCTTTTACATATTCAAAAAGCAGTTCCGGTTTATATACACTTACTTTTGGCAGTGTTGTATCTATGCTTGGCAGGGATATGAACACACAGCCGGTAAACCTGACCTTAGGCGGTGACGGTACATTTGGCGGAGATTTTACTACAAACCCTAACGCTGTGATAAGTTTAACTTCCGGCATAGATGACGGAAAAATAGTTCTGCAGGCAGATACAGTAAAAGGAAATATTAATACACAGGTTTTAAACTTTACAACTCCGCAGTATGAAATTGATGTTGCGGGGGGAATACGGCTTAAAATGACTGATAATACATATCAGGGTGCCGGTGCCACATTCCGGTTTAACGGCAGCACCGTGGAAACTTCTAATTATAGTCCGGATGATTTCAGCAACGATAAAATGTTTCCTGTTAATAAGGTCAGTTTTGACGTAAGTAATCTGAAAATATCTGAACTGAAGTATAATTATCAGACAAAAGCATTGGGATATAAACTCCTGATGACGGGCCGGCCTGAGATTACGTCAAAAGGATTTACTCTCCGGGCGCCTAAAGAAGTAGAAAATATTATCTTAGACAACACCCTTGGTATGAAAATACCTCCTGCAACACATTATTATGTGGAAGCAGAATCGGATACATTCCGCTTGAGCGGATTTGCTGTTACCATCCGCCACTTTGCTTCCTACGGCAGGACGGTGCGGACGATGAGCGATGCAAAACCAATTGCACTTGGGTTTGCTTTCCAGTTGATATTCAGCTGTCCGGATTTTCCTGAGAATTTTCCGGCCCGGTTAAAAGGGCTGAAATTTTATGTGCAAACAGCACGTTATGGTCTGAATGATGAGCTTTATGGAAATATAGTAACGACAACGTTATCCGGAATTAGACACATACCTATAGGCAACAACTGGGGAGGTTTCCTTGTGAATAAAATTGCGGGGAAACTCGCAGTAACAAATGATCTGCAAACAGTAGATGTTGAAGCAATAGGTGGATATTTTCTGCCAAACCACATGAGGGAAAGCACTAATCCGTACGGCTGGATACCATTCAGTGAAACTGCGACTGTTAAATTGGATTCCAAAGGGCTGCTCACCGGAACAGTTGCCAACGATGCATTTACCAATGCTTCGGTGAACATGAAAGCTGGCAGAGTAGAATATGTGCTTACCAACAGAACACTTATGCTGGGTGTAACTAATAATACTCAGACTTCCGTGCTGAGCGGCAATGCAGCAGTAAAACTTTTACTGAATGGCACAAACACTGCCACAGCCAACGGCACCGGATTTGCTTTTGATTTAGTAGAAGGAAAACACACGGCCGGTACAGTTAATTTTCAGAATGTAAAGGTTGCACTGCCGATGACCATGCCATCGTTTGAATTCAGCGTGGCATCACTTCCTTTCGGGCCTGACGGCATCACCTTTAATGGTGCAGGTAACTTAAAGGCAGGTACCGAGCAGAAAGGCGTTACTTTTAGCAACTGGAAGCTGAACAGCAATGATTTCGGATATATATCCGGACAGGTTGCATTTCCAACAGCGTTCAGGATGAGTGTTGTTCCGATTTTGGGAATCATGTTCTATAATGTACTCCCGACATCATACACGGAAACGGCAGACCCGAATGTGGTGCTTAATATTGCAGCTAACTCTGCAACACTTACTGATAAATTGACCTTTACAGGCCAGGGTACTGCATCTGCAAGAAATCAGGGGGGTACCGAAGATAATTTACGCCTGGCATATGAGGAGGCACCGGAAATCCGATTCTCCGATTTTAAGGTAACAAAGGGAAGTCTCAGCTTATACAAAGACACAGCAAAAGTCGGCTTTATTAATAGCAGCGGATTAACACTTTCCAGTATTGGTTCCGCCATGCCGGAAAATCTGGTTCTGGGTGCAATGACCACAGGATATATAAAACTGAGAGAAGGCAGCACAGAGTATGCTCAGAAGGATGAAGTAAGCAGCGGCCTGCGTATCAGAAACAAAACGGGACAAACCCTGCAAATGGTGGTGCCCGGCTTGCAATATGGCGATGCGACTGCACCGGTATTTAACGTAACGCTTGATGTTGTTATTAATAAAACAACGGGTGCGGTGGTATCCGGAACGATTACACATACCGCAGCGACCGGCCAGTTTCTGAAAGATTTATCAGGCAAAGGAATTCCGTTTAAGGTTAAGACATTAAAGTATGCAACAGTAAATGATCAGTACCGGCTGACTGCTTCCGGTGTTACAGCGCTGCCCGCAGTGTTAAGTGCATTGGAAACTGAAATTAACGATGTGTGGTTCAGCAACGGAAAATTGACCGGAATACGCAATAATGGAAATATCACCCAGTCTTACAACGCAACTGGCGGATACAAAAAGATGGCTGCGATCGGTCCGATGGCTACCTTTAAGATGCAGGCAGCTGAATACACCTTCGGGGATAATGCTTCATATAAGATAAGCGGCGATATATCTTCCAAACTATTTAAGGGCACAGGCAGCGATACTTCATATATACACTTTACTGCAACTTATTCAAACAATCAGTTTGCGTTTACTTTTACTCCGTCTTCAACAGACGGACTGAATATCGGTAAGTTCAGACTAAAGCCGGCACCGCTGGGTACAAATCCTGCAATAGCTATTACTTTTTATCCCACTGATTTTCTGCTGTACTTCAACGGCAGTTTGGAAGCACCGCAAATTGCTGCCGGATTTTCCGTGACTCTGTCTGGACTGGCAGTTAATAAATCTACTGCAGCAGCCAATCCGATAAATATAACCACAACGGCGCAGGAGCAAACATTTACGATGTTTGCATCCGATTTTACCATTAAAAATGTTGGTACATCCGCAGCGGTAACCATTTCATACGCACAAGATATATTGTTTGTGGGTATGAACGGCTCAATGAACTTTATGGGAACCGATCTTCCGTTTACAAACTTTTTTGTTAACAGTGCCGGCTTTATGAATATCGGCGGCACCAACACCGGTTCATTTGTTCCGGCAAACAGTCCGGTTACTATGCTCGCTAACAGACTGCGTGTAACCAATCTCGGCTTGGTAGTTGCAAACAACGAATACAATCTGCGTGCAACAGTATCGTATCAATTACCTGCACCCGCTACTGCCGGATGGAATAACGGTACCTTTGATGTACCAGCAAGCAAAACAAAAACGGGAAAGAAAAGTTATAGTTTCCTGAATGAGGCACCGGGACTCGGCAATGATGTTACCGAGTATAATCTCTGGGCCGGTAAATATGATTTTCAGTATGTAGGTCTTGAAGTAGATTATGGTGATTACGGCAGCTCATCTATTCAGATTGTTTCAACATTTTATGCTGACGGAGTATCAACACAAAAGAATATCAGATTCGGCAGCGTCAGCGGAGGTACGGTAGATCCCGGACTGAGTATCGGATTTGACAACAGTAACAGTTGGATTGACGAGCTTGCGCTTGCCAATGATGTTACATTTAAGTATAACAATCTGAGTTATGATTTAGATGAAGAGGATATTTCCTTTGATACGCTTGCTAACGGCGGATTTAAAATGGTTATTGGCGGTGAGGTAAAAATAGCGATGACCGGAGTGTTCGAAGGAACATTAACTTTCAGCGGGCTGGAAGTAACCTCTGCAAATCAGGTCAATAAGTTTAAGGAAAGTTTAACCGGCGGTTCCGTAAGTGTCGGCAATTTGTTCAGTGCATCGCTGACCAGATTTGCGATGAGCACCACACCCACTAATATATATATACCCGATCCGAACGGAGAAAAAATTACATCGGGTCCGGAAAAGGGGAAGGTGAAAACTCTTGTTCAGCCGGTTAATAACTTTTTAGTTTTTGGCGGGCAGCTGCAGGTTGGTGAAAAGGGCGGCGGAATTCTTGCAGAAGGCGGAGTGGATTCGTTCTTGGTTTATCAAAGAAGAAATCTCAATGGTTCTGACGGCGGTACTAATTTTGTTATCGCCAACTTTAATTTTAAGAAACAGGATAAGTTTGAGTTTAAGGTAAACCTTGCACTTTTAAACGGTGATGGTGGTGATTTTTCCGTAGTTGTTGCCGGTATGGTTAAAGTATCTGACAATTCATTCGTTGCAGCCGGAAAACTTGCCAAATGGAAAGGAAAGTTTTCTGCGGGGATATTCTTAGCTGCAACAGATGGTCTGAAAATACAGATTGGACCCGTGCAGATAACGGGTGTGGGAGGTGGATTCTTCTTTAACCCGACCGATGCAGATATTAAGTTAATCAGGGACCTTTGTGAATTCACTGATGAGTATACAAAATCAATAAGGGATAAAGTTGCGGGAGCACCCGTCACGCAGCCGCCGCTGCTGGCTATCTTTATATACGGGGGTGCCGCGATTGGTTCTAAAGAAGCATTAAACGGCAGAATACTGCTTACTATTGCAAATAATAAACTGATAGTGGACGGACGCATTGATGTGCTTAACCGGAAAGATGAAATCTACGGACTGCTTAATGTTGAGGTCGGGTTTATACAAGCATATGTAGAAGGAACATTGGCCGTTACGGTTAAAATGGCAGATGGAAATGTATTGGATGCAAACGGTCAGATGCAGTTCTTCTATTACTCTGCATCAAATTGGGGAATGGTTGGTACAGCGAGCATCAAAGTGCTGAAAGGTATTTTGAACGGAACCGGCGATTTTTATGCCGGTAACAGAGGATTTTTTGTCGGTGTTGAATTTAATGCGGGATTTGATGTATGGATAATTGAAGTAAATGCCGGCTTTG
Source organism: uncultured Ignavibacteriaceae bacterium (assembly GCA_964472245.1). Lineage (GTDB taxonomy): Bacteria > Bacteroidota > Ignavibacteria > Ignavibacteriales > Ignavibacteriaceae > H2-BAC3. The sequence goes on from CAYYJL010000012.1 coordinate 8,937, forward strand.
CTTTAAAGATGTGGTATAAGCCGGATATATCCTGGGGTGCGTACTTCCGGCTCACGCTCAGTGCTTCAGTATTGGGAGGTGTTGCGGCAGCACGCGGAGAACTTAAAGGTGTGTTGAT
>CAYYJL010000012.1:9064-16161 GCA_964472245.1 uncultured Ignavibacteriaceae bacterium
CCTGAGTGTGCCCTGGCAGGCGGTGCATCGCTAAGGATACGGGTATTGTTTGTCAGCTGGAGCGGAAGCATCTGGATGAGGATAAAGAAGGATGGTGTGAGGGCCGGTTTTGGAAGTGACCCGGCTGTAGACAGACTTATTGCACAGGCAGAAAATACTGCAAATGATATGCTTAAGGCAGTTAACGAAGCAAAAATAAACATGGTTGCCAACAGACCGATTCCAACGTTAGGCATTACTCCGGAAGTGATTGCTGCTGCAAGTGCTGAACTGCTTAAAATTATGAAGAAAGCAAGAACACTTGAAAGCGGAAACGTATTAACACAAGCACAGAAAGACAGTATATCAAACTGGGTAAGTTCTGAGCTTGCCGGCCAGTCTTCCTCGGCGGATGGAACAATAACCAGTTACCTCACGAAGTTAACAGGAAGAATATTAGATAATGACGGAAACCTGAGCAGAACATCTATTGCCAATGCACTGAACGAAATGAATTCTGCTGCTAATGCATACAAAACATCGGTCAGTGATATGTCCACAGCTTTGGGAGAATTTGCTTTAACTATTGAGGTGCCCTCAGCGGTTGATCCTGAAGGAGTTGAAGATCCTGTGAGTGCAGTTCGGTTTACTTTTCCAACAGCAAGAAATACAGAACCATCTGCCACGGATCCTTCATTCACCCTGAACACAGGTATGGTGATCAGCAACAGTACCAAGGTTCAGAGCTTTATGGTCAGCGCAGAAAATTACCATGATCTTCTAAAAAAGAATATTGAAAAAATAGATACAGCTATAGCCCGTTTTGACAGAGTATTTAAGAATGCAAACAGTTCATACCTGACAATAGGAAATAAATATCTCGCATTGCGGGAAAAAGTGCAGGCGTATAATAAGAGATTAGCTGAGTATTATTTTAATGATATTAAGGCAAATATTGAATTTAAAACCTTGCTCGATCAAAACAGGGAATCGTTTGGTAATGCTATACTCACCAAATATGATGAATTTTATCCCGGCCTTGATCCGTTTAATGCAGCAATTAAAAAAGCAAGAGATAATAAAATAAAACTGTATAATCGCTGGGGGAGAATAAGAACCCTGAGCGGCAGTTTTTCTACGCCATGGGATCCTTCAACATTTGAGGGGGTTTACAATGCATGGAGTGAAGGTACCAGGAGATCTGAAAGTAAAACCCAGGCAGATAATTTGTATTATACTATTCCCTCAACAGCGTTTGTTGATTTGAATGCTGACAGGAAAAATCTGCTTGCAACGGTGAGTAAAGATTTTTCTACAAAGATGAAAGAGATAGATGAACTTGCAGCAACATATACAAGCATGCTTGATGAAGTGTTTGCCAAGAGAAGAAAAATGTCTGAAAATCTTTTTGAAGTAACCGAACGGTTTATATACTGGAAAGATAAAGCACCTAAAAACGCAAACGATAAAACAGGTGACTTTAAGAATATTGCACCAACTCTCACTCAATTGCAGGCAAAAAGAACCGCAATTATTGCGAGCAACACAGCACCGGAACTGAGCATAACCAGTTCCAGCACAACCAATAATAAATACTATGCTGATGTAAAAATGAATTGGACCGGCAGCCATCCTGATGGTATAGTTGATTATTCACTTGCCAGTATGGTGTGGAGCTCAGGCGCGAGTGGAAGAATAACTCTGCCGTTCAAAACTTTAAGTAAAGCAACCGCTTTAAATCTGATTGAATTTAACGATGGGCTTGGCGAGCACTATAAGTATGGTGAATATACCATCCGGGCACGTTCAGGAAGCGGATTCTACAGACAGAAGAAGGTTACATTCCAGAGAATTAATCTTGGCTTTACTGATGCCAATATTAATGCACCGGTATCCTCACAAAACAACACGATACCGCCGGATAATACTCCGCCGTATATGAATTATCCCGGAGCCCCGGGTCAGGCGGCACGCGGTTTATGGATAATTGGCATGCCGCAGGTTAGAGGGGTAAATATTGTGAGAACACCGTATGGTACTGAAGACACTCCTCACTTTATAACGAACAAGACAAATGAAGTTCGTATAATGTTTAACGCGAACGATGAGGAGTCCGGGGTCAGTTCATTTGAATATAAGATATTAAAGAAGAATCGCTGGGATACCCTGGAAGTGGTTCGTGACTGGACTAACATTGGTGCCATCAATGAATACCTGATCCAGGGATTGAATATGGAACAGGGTATGGAATATACAGGTGCATCTACGTGGGAGGCAAGGGTTACAACCTCCAGCGCAACCTGGAATAACTTCACCAGATATCTGATATGTATGCGGGCGATTAACGGAGCAAACCTTAAAAGCCGTGAAAAATATGTTGTGGTTTGTATTGATACACTCAGACCACCAAGAATTCAGTTTACAACAATGACTGAGCAAACCACTATTAATCAAGGGTTTCCTTCAAATGTTCAATTTCTTAATCAGAAATTAACACCGCCGCTGCCGGCTTATGAAGAGGAAAGACAATCTATAACACTGTTTTTCCCGTTCAATTATCAGAATTATCAGCCAAGTGAGTATATATATCAACTGTATGCTTTACCGGGTGACATTCCCGTATATCCTGAGCCGAGAAGAGACCTGAACATTCAGGCGCAAAAAAGAGGCAGCAATATTTATTACGATGGTAAATTGGTTGAGGTTCCGCCGCAATTCTTAAAATACAAACGTTTCCGTCTGGAAATGATGCAGGCGAAAATTACCGGCGCGGTATCGGATTTAGATACATCGTCACGGCATATACCGCTTCCTTTTTACAGCGATGTGAACGACCGATATAATTGGCGGCCGATTGCACCGAATATATATTGGTTTGCCGGTATTCCTCCCGGACACCAGGGTTCATATCCTAATGGCAACATTAATCTGTATTTCAAAACCCTCGGGTACCAGACCCAGGGAATTAGAAAATATCAGTACAGGATTCAGACTAATGCCGGCCGTTATACGGACTGGAAAGATCTGCCTCCGATTCCGGATGACAGAATCTTGCGCCTGGACAGCACATTTTTTGCCGGAACCGAAACCTGGTTAAGGCCGGGTGATGAATTTGAAGTTGATGTGCGGCCTATGAGCAATAATTATTATCTGTACAATATCTCTCGTGCAAACCAGATGATATTGCCGCCCAAGTCCCCAACGGTACAGAACTTCTCGGTTGATATCGTGAAGAAATTTTACAACTATGTACCGTATTATGCAGTTGTTGTTACCATGTTCAAGGAGCCTGTTACGGTCGCAAAATCTTATCACATAAGGACCGAGCAGTTTGTTAACGGAAGATGGGTTACACCGGCAAAAGGCAACAGCAGATTATTCCATTACCTGCAGGCCAATGGAACTCCATTTGACTACTGGCATGACTTGTGGAGCGGCCAATACACTAACGGTATGATGCCGTTCAGGCAGGCAAATTCTTCCGGCACGGGATATATAACCGGCGGAGAGTTCTGGCGTATATATGTAAAATCAATTGATGCCAATGGCAATGAAAGTCCGGAAGTTATGAAGGAGATGGTATGGTAAAGAGAATGTTCTTAATCATTATACTGACTGCCATAACGGCAGTCAGTGCACAAGAGCAGGATGCTCTGCCGATGTACAATAATAACACGCTTTACCTGTATCTTACTGTTGCACCGGAGTTTGATGAGTATGTTGTTGTCAGCCGAAAGGCACTTGGTGAGGGTGAGTTTGTTGCATTGAACGATTCCATCCCGATGAAGCAGCTTGATGACGAGTTCCGCATCGGAGAATTATTGGGTGAAGATGCAGACAAGGCAATAAAATATCTTGATGTGGAAGATTTTTACTCCCTGACCCGCGCTATTATGGGTAACAGTTTCCGTGCTTCATTAGCGACCTTAGTTTTTCCAACCGCCGCAGAAGCGGCTGGCAGGTTATATAAAGATGCCGGAGTAACCGCAGGAAGGGATTATGAGTATAAGATACAATACTTTAATTCTTCCGGTGAAGAGGTACGGTCTTTTACTAAAACCGTTAAAGCAGTTTCCGTGCTGCCCCCTTCGCCAACGGGATTAACCGGAAAATTAACAGGCGCATTGGTAACACTCAACTGGTCTTTTCCTAAATGGGAAAGTGACCGCAGCAATCTTGCCGTTACTTATAATGTATATAGAAAGGGTGCGGACGGAAAGTTTGCAAAAACTAATCTGAGTATCATTGTCCGCAATGACGATATGCAGCCCTATTTTTCTGAACCCGTAAACCTGAATGATAAAACAGCAGAGTATTATGTAACCGCCGTTGACCCGGTAGGCAATGAAAGCAAACCATCCAATACATTTAAGATGCAGCTTGTATCTGATGATATACCTGAAGCACCATCTGACCTGAAAGCAAATGTTGATGCAGACAGAATTCACTTAGTTTGGAGCATGTCCACCTCCAATGACATTGCCGGTTATAATGTGTACCGCAAAGATTCCCCCCGTGCTGATTCAGTTAAAATAAACAAAAAGATGTTAGACAGGCAGCTCGCATACTTTACCGATAGCTTAGTTAAAGCCGGCACCACTATGTATTACTATGTAACGGCAGTTTCTCAAAAAGGAAAAGAAAGCCGCATGAGCGGAATGGCATCCGGAGAAGTAATAGATGTGCAGGCACCCGGAGCTCCAACGCAGACAAAATTTTCCTTTGTTGGAGATTTTGTAAAACTGGAGTGGAAGGCATCAACATCCAACGACACCAAACATTATAATATATACCGCGGCGAGAGTAAAACAGTCCTGGCAAAAATAGGACAAACCAGTACAACCACATTTATTGACAGCGGATATGAAGGTAAGTCACTTGCATCCGGAGGATTTTACTTTTATTCGGTAACAGCGGTTGACTGGGTGGAAATAGAGAGTCTAACCAGCGATACCATTATGGTGAGGTATATAGATAAAATACCGCCTCCTGCACCTGCCCCGATTGTTGCAGAAGTTACAGGACAAAACGCAGTGAGTATAAGGGCAGGACTGAATAAAGCCGCCGATCTTGCAAAAGTTATTGTCTCTCGTAAAAATGTAAAAACTGGAAAGGTTGATGTTGTTGGAACATTCACCACCATACCTGTTCGATTTGTGGATTCCACCGTTGTGTTTTTGGAGAAGTATATATACTCAGCACAGTCTTCCGACAGCACAGGGAACAAGAGTGAAGTTGCAACCGGTGATACGGTGTTTGTGAGAAGTCTTACGCCCCCTATGCCTACTCCTGAAGTGGCAGCATTCCTGAAAGATAGTGCTGCGGGTGTTAATGTGGAATGGGTACCTTCTGATGAGCCTAATGTGGCGGGATACAATGTATATGTATCAGAGCTTCCCAATGGTGTGTTTACCAGAGTAAATGTTTCTGTTATTAAAGATGCAAAGTTTTTCCATGCTGCAGGTAAAGAGTTCACTTTCTATAAAGTGAGGGTTGTTAATACCTCCGGAATGGAAAGCGAGTGGAGCCCGTATGCTGCTGTAACAAAAATGGAGTTAGGGCAATGAGAACCGCAATGAGATTATTAATCGTTGTTTGTTTTTTGTCGGGCTCGTTCACCTATGCCGGCAGAATGATAGACTCCCTTGAAACCACTACATCCGGTGATACTTCTCTTGGGGAAAAAATTGTAGACAATTTAGAAGAGAATATAAAAATATCCGGAGAGCTTGGTGCCTTTGGAGAACTGTATTCAGTTGACGGAAGAGAAAGCCGCAGACCGGGGCAAACAGGAAGATTGTTCTTTAAGCCCTCCGTGAGTTTGTATGACAGAATCACCTTAAGTCTGGATTTATTCCTCTCTACCGAAGGAAACGCAGCCAGGCAGGAAATTAATACGGTTGGGTTTTCTCCGGAATGGAGCTGGGGCAAACTGTATTACGGTGACTTCACCATGGAAGTATCCAAGTTTTCCCTTACGGATGTAAAGATTAACGGATATGGGATAGACTTGTTTCCGGGATCATTCAAACTTCAGATGGTAAGCGGAAAGACACAGAAAGCACTGGCACTTGAAAGCACAACCTCCATGTATGAGAGGACATTGTACGGTGGTAAAATCGGCTTTGGCGAAATATCAGGTTCTCACTTTCATTTGAACTTTATCCGCAGTTATGATAATCTGAATTCACTTTCCAGAGATATATTCAGAAAGGTTGATACCGTTTCAACAAGCCAGGGCTTGCGTATAGATACCAGTTATGTTGGAACCAAGCCGCAGGAAAATATGATTGTTGGTACCAACCTGGGGCTTGATTTGTTCGATGGTACGATTAAAATGAAAACAGAAGCATCGGTTAGTTTGTTTACTGCCGATATGTACAGCGAGTCGGTAAATAACGAGGAGATACCTTCCGAAGTGGGGAAGTACTTTACTCCCCGCATAACCTCCAGCGCAGATGCTGCAGTTGAAACTGAGATGCAAGTAAATACCAGGTATGTTAACGTGAAAAGCGGATATACATTAGTGGGTCCGGGATATACATCAATGGGTATGGGTTCACTGATTAATGACCGCCAAATTATTACAGGAGCAGTGGGGTTGAATCTGTTCTCAGGCGGGTTGAACATACAGACAAACTTCCAGAGGCATAATGACAACACTGCGAACCAGAAATTATTTACTCTGGAAAGAAATCTTATCTCATTTGTGGTTGCAATGCGGCCGTGGAAACCGCTTTCTGTAACAGTATTGTCAAACTCCAATATCATGTCAAATAATGCAACCAATGATACATTAAAAGTGGATAACACAAACTCCACTTTAGGAGTAAGTTCATCGCTGAATTTTCCTGCTTTTTCTGTTGACCATGTATTAACAGCCAGCTATACTGGAGTAACCAACAGCAACAAGAATAAAATCCGCGGTAACAACGAGGTTACGGCTACGAATATAAACATTGGATTTAACACTACCTACAGCAAGACGCTCTCCTCCTCAATAGGTTTGGCATTAAGTTCAGTGGATTTGGGTCCGGTGCTTGGTTCAAGCTCAACACAAACTTACAACGGAAGATTAAGCCACAAGGCATTTGACAGCAAGCTGACAAACTCACTGA
>CAYYJL010000013.1:0-12169 GCA_964472245.1 uncultured Ignavibacteriaceae bacterium
ATTTTGTCGGCAGGATGCCGACACTACTTGCCGAAGTTGCGGATGTTGTAGGTGAAGGTTAAGAGAAAATACTGCTTTAAGACTTGGGTGGAGCGGTTCTCAATGTATGTTTCGGTTATGATGCGGTTGAGGGATTCGTTTTGCTTGAGTATATCTATCATGTCCAAGCGCAGTTCGCCGCGGTTTTCAGGGAGGAATTTGAATCCCATGCCGATGTTCCAGAGATAGTAGTCCCGCTTGGTGTCTTCGGGGAGTCCGGTGTTGTAGTACAGAGTGATATCTGATTTTACAAAAAGTTCGTCTATGAGAAACCAGCTGATATTGCCGGATGCAGTATGCACTATATATTCGTCGTCTAAGTTTTGCTGCGCTGTGTTTTTTGATGTGAACCAGGAGGGGTTGTATCCGATGCGGAAGTCTAATTTTTCACTGAAGTTGCTGGCTATGGTGATGCCGCTTGTTATGGAATATGTGCCGGCAAAGTTTTCGGTGGTGTTGATGAGTCCGGGTGTTTTTGAATAACCTGCACCAAGACTGAAGTTCATATTGCTCTTGAGAAAAGCAACAGGATATCCCGCATTAATGAATGAACGGATTGAATATGAATAATCAAAATTTATGGGTAAGGTGAACTGAGTTCCCGGCGATAATATATATCCGGGAGGCAGATACGGGCTGCCGTTTTTGGTAATTACGGTATTGCCGATATAATCATCCGTATAATTAAAAAACATCATTGCAAAAAAGCTGGAGCCGTCTTCTACGGATGTGTTCATATACCGGAGCATTACTCTGTGTCCCAGTTCTTCAACAAGATTAGGGTTACCCGTTTTAAGACTCAGCGGATTGCTGATATCAATACTGCGCTGCAGCTGAGATACTGAGGGTTGATTAATGGAAGTGTTATACTGAAACCGCAGATTTGAACTCCGGCTGAATTGCAACTGCACTCTGAACATTGGGAGCAATGCGGAAAAGTTCTTTTCAACAAGTTCTGTATAAGGATATACCTGATCTCCGTCAAGTGATGAAGTGTGGTAGGTGATTCCCGCCATGATATTAAACAACTCGTCACGATAACGGTATGATGCACCGGGTTTGTACGTTATATAGGTATTGGTATATTCGTTAGAGCTGAACTGATTCAGGGAGGTATCCATACCGGTTGCCATATCCACATTGTACAGTTTTTTATTGCTGCTGCTGCCGGAAAATGAGGAGTTCAGATTTAACTGTATAATGCCGGCATCACCCATCGGCTCCGTATATACAACATTTGTTCCTGCGGTGTAACCATCAACGGGGCTTTCTGTCCTGGTGAGCTCAGAGGAGGGAGCGCCGGCACCGTAATAAGTATCGGTTTGGCGGGCGGTGAACTCCCTGTTGTTTGATGAGGAATTCAGGGAGAGGGAAAGTGTCCTCCCTTGCAGTGCAAATTTATAACGGTAAAGCAAATCACCGGAAAAGTTATAAGCGTTGGCATCCGAGTTATATATATTACCTGCGGCGCTGAGCAGTGCATTCTCTGATGTGGATGAAACAGCATTCAGTCTGCTCTGGCGGGAGTTATCCTGATAACTGAGCCGAGGTGTAAACAGGAGTGATGAGGCGGAGTCTATTTCATACTCAAATCTTCCGTTAAAACGGTGGTTGTAGTTTTGCGATGCAGAGTTATCATCTTCATCGTATAGATTATACGATGCGCTGTCGGAAAAGTATATACGGTTGGTCAGCTGTTCCGTATTGTTATTGGTATAGTTGAAAAAATAGCTTGTGGTAAACTTAAAGCTTGGTGAAAGTTCATCAGAGTAATTGATGCCAAAAGAGTTTGTCCTCGTGTTGCCATCCTGATTACCAACCAGAAAATTGGAAGCTGCATTCCCCCCAAATCCGCCGCCCGGGAAACCCCCGCCGCCAAATGAGCCGCGTCCGCCACCCCCGCCGCGGCGTCCACCACCGCCACCGGAAGACACTCCAACCAAGTCTTGTGCAGTAAAGTTTTGCATGTTTACGTTATTGGAGAGCCCAAGCAGTGAGATTCTCTGCTGATTGTTAAATATATTATATACTCCGCCTGCTGCAAAGCGTTCTTCGGTGCCATAGCCGCCGTAGAGCTTGCCAAACTGCCCGTTGCGTCTTTCCGGACGGGTGACAATGTTAATTGTTTTAGAGGTGTTGCCATCGTCAAAGCCGGTGAATTGGGACTGTTCACTCATCTGATCAAACACCTGGATTTTATCCACCACATCTGCAGGCAGATTGCGGAGAACGATGGAAGGGTCATCACCAAAAAACTGCTTGCCATCCACGAGAACTTTTTTTACTTCTTCCCCCTGAGCTTTAATGACACCGTCTTCTTTTTGAATGCCGGGAATTTTCTGCACAAGATCTTCCGCATTGGCATCGGGATTGGTTTTGAAAGATTTGGAGTTGAATTCAATCGTATCTTCTTTTTGAACTGCAGGAATTGCTTCACCCGTTACGGTAACTGATTCCATTTCTATATCGGATTTAATCAGCAATATATCCGGCAGTTTTGTATTGGCGCGGAGCCGGAGTGTATCGGAGTATTTATTAAACCCGATAAAGGAAATTTCCAGTAAGTAACGTCCCGGGAAAAGTGAAGCGGCAGAAAACCCCCCTTTGCTATCGGTAGTCAGAAATTTTTTAATCTCCGGATTCCGTATTGATTGCAGCATAACATTTGCACCTGCCAGCGGAGTGGAATCAAGACTATCCTTAACGGTTCCGTGAACGGATATTTCCTGAGCAAGGAGTGGTATTGAAAGAAAAATAAGAAGAAGTAAAAATTTCATGAAATTGCCGGAATTATGACCCTAGTTAGTACACGGAAACAGGTAAAAGGTTTAATGGAATATACCCAAAAAAAATGCCGGATATAAAACCCGGCATTAACATTATAATATATGTTGGGCAATCAGTATCCCGCCACATTCCAGATACCCTGCAATCCAATACGGATTTGGGTGTCTGCAAGTCCGGAATAATCATCCTGATACCGGAGTGCGCTATCCAGAATAAACCAGCGGTTAACAAAAAAGCGGAGTCCTATGGTTGCAGAGTAGCGTCGTTCTGTAAAGAGTGAGCCGTCTTCCGGCTTAACGGATATAACGGGAGTGCTGAGTGCTTCCGCCACCAGCATGGTGCGTTCATTAAGGATTTTATCAGCACCGATAAAAAAGTTGAGAATGTTTTTCTTTTTGGTAACCAATGTGGCATTAAAGAAACCGCCGCCGTTATATTCCACAAAGGCATCTTTATAGCGTAAATCAGAAAGTGCGATGCCCGCGTGAAGATTTACTTTGGGATACTTTGCATACGTGGTACTGAGAAAAAGACTGGTCATACGCCAGCTATACTGCACATGACGGAGCCCTTCTTCAAAAAGTGTTTCGGATGCGGTGCGTATATCATCCCCGGAAGCGGAGGAATTTTCCCAGGTGGAATTTGAGCGGAGTCCGAGTGAAACGGTAAAAACATCATCATCAGTTTTATATATCTGACCCTTAAGGGATATATTACCGTAGTTTTCATCTCTTGTAAAAATGGAAGCCATCAGGGTGGAAGTGGACATCTCCAAATCTCCATATCCGCCTAAGCCAAAGGATACTGTACCGAGGAATCCGTTATCCCCTTCAAACCCGAATGCGCCGCCGAGCAGTAAAGAGAAATCCATGGAGTTCAGCACTCGTGCAGTTTGAACGGCAAAAAGTTTAGGTAATGTATGATTGAAGTTAAAGGATTGTTTATTGACAGGAGCCGTAGTATCTGATTGAGCAAATCCGCTGCCATAGATGCAAACGAATAGCAAGGTGAATAGTTTATATTTCATGATCTCACCAATAAAAATGTGTATATCCAAATTACGGAAAATTATAGTGGTGAAAAAAGTGCAAAAAAAAACTGCTTACAACAGCCCTGTCTGTCAGCCACAGGACCGTTGCTCAGCAGCTATGGAGGGTTTTAGAGAAGATTTTGCATAGGTCTTTCTCGGGGTAGAGAGTTTTCTATACTATGACGCTTATATATGTTCAACTTATGTGCCAAAGGAATCTTGCCGGTGAGGGTGAAGTGGGGGTAGAAAAATGTGCTTAAATTTGCTAAAAATAAAGTTTTTTATTAGATTACTACAAAAATTATTCCAAAATATGAAGCTATTTACTAACATAGAAGGTGTAGTTGTCGGCAAAGATGTCATAAACAGTCATTTTGTCTGCGACCTGGTCAAATGCAAGGGGGCATGCTGCACCATTCCAAGTGATTTTGGGGCTCCGCTGCTGGAAGAGGAGATAGAGCCAATCCGTTCTGTGTTAGAGCAGGTTAAACCAATGCTCCCGCCGGAACATTTAAAGGTGATAGAAGAGTCGGGGTTTTATGAAGAGATGGACGGAGAACTTTGTACAAAAAGTTATAACCGGAGAGCATGTGTATTTGTATATTTCGAGAATGACATTGCAAAATGTTCGATAGAGAAATTATATAAAGAGGGGAAAACCAATGTGAACAAACCGATATCCTGTCATTTGTTCCCTATCCGCATAGGAAAATTCGGGGGAGATGTGCTGCGGTATGAAAAATTCAGCGACTGTAAACCGGCGGTGGAGAACGGCAAAGCACTTAATGTCAGGATTGTCGAATTTTGTAAGGATTCCCTTGTACGTAAATACGGGGAGGCCTGGTATAACAGATTAATGGACTCGGTATCAAATGAATCTTAATTTATCTCAAAAGCTCAGTTTACAACAGCGTTTAACCCCGCAGCAGATTCTTTATCAGAAGATTCTGCAGCTTAATGTTCTTTCGCTGGAGCAGAGGATAAAAACAGAGATTGAGCTGAACCCATTTCTGGAAGAGGAAATGTCCCTTGAGGAGACGGCGGAAGAAGCAGAAAATCCTGCCGACGATATTAATGATGAAGATGATGAGGAGTTTTCCACCAAGGATTTACTGGATGATGAGGATTATTATCAGGATGATCCGGATTATCTGAACAGAAAAAGCGGGGAAGAAGAAACATATACATTCCAGACCGCAGCGCGGGAATCCCTCAGCGAACATTTGCTGGAACAGCTTCACTCACTTGATATAGAAGAAGACCTGATGGTGCTTGGGGAAGAGATAATCGGGAGTTTGGATGCAGATGGATATCTTAAGGAGGAGTTATCAGTAATTGTAAAGGACCTCCGGCTTCTTGCTCACGTGGAAGTATCCGATGAAAAAGCTGAATGGCTGTTAAAAAAGATACAGCTTTTTGACCCGCTGGGTATAGCATGCAGAAATTTGCAGGAATGCCTGCTTGTGCAGCTTCACAATATGGAGCTTGATACCTACTACTCCTTCCTTGCCGATAAAATATTAACCGAACACTTTGATGATTTTACGCATAAGCGTTATAAGCAGATGATGAAGGTGCTTAAGCTGAGCGATGAAACTCTGCAGGCGGTGTTGGATGTTATTCATAAACTGAATCCAAAACCGGGTGAAGGTGTTCTAGTTGCAAAAGAGTTTAATCAGATTACCCCTGATTTTATTATAGAAAAAGAAGGTGATAGTTTTACAATAACGCTTAATGACCGCAGCGTTCCATCAGTAACTATCAGCCCTTCCTATGTTCAGATGCTGCAGGAAAATAAAAAGACGGCCCGTAAATCTGAAGTAAAGCGGAATACATATGCCTTCTTAAAGGAAAGGTTTGAATCCGCCCGCTGGTTTATTGCATGTATAGAGCAGAGGAAAAATACGCTGATGCGTGTTATGCAGTCTATTGTAACAAAGCAGTTCCAGTTTTTTGAAAAAGGTCCCAAATCCCTGAAGCCGCTGATATATAAAGATTTATCCGAAGAAATAAATCTGGATGTATCAACCATCAGCCGTGTGGTAAACGGAAAGTATGTGCAGAGTCCGCAGGGGATACATGAATTGAAATACTTTTTCAGCGAGTCCTTAACAACAGACAGCGGGGAGGAAGTATCCAACAAGGTTATCAAAGAGCGGATAAAAGAAATTATCCACGATGAAGATAAAACAAGCCCGCTGAGCGATGATAAAATTGCCGAGATACTCAATGAAGAAGGGGTAAACATTGCACGGAGAACCGTAGCCAAGTACCGCGAACAGGAACGGATTCCCGTAGCACGGCTGCGGAGAGAGTTATAGGAAAGCCCTGCCTGCCGTGGCTGTAGATATACTGCTCATTTGCCTGATTTTCAGTATATATGCCGCGGTTCACAGCTGGACTGCCGGCAGCAGCTTTAAGGCATATATACAGCGCCGTTTTCCTGCTGTATATCCTTTCTACCGTTTATTTTATACTCTCTTTTCGCTTGGTTCATTATGGCTCGCCTGGGTGATTTCGCCAAAACCATTTCTGCTTATATACGAACTCGCCTATCCATACGACTTGCTTATCTTGATTCCCAAAGCCGCAGCCGCAGCCGGTATATTCTATACATTCAGATATTTTGACGGGATGCGATTTCTTGGCATAACACAAAGCATCAAATACATTAAAACCGGGGATGCGGTGTCAGCAGCGGCGGAGCCGGATGACTTTACGGAAAAGGGACCGTATATATACAGCCGCCACCCCTTATACATGTATTCAATCCTGTTTTTAGTCTTTCAGCCGTATGTGGATCTGGTTTATCTCCTGTTGACCGTAATTGCCATACTCTACTTTTATATCGGGTCGGTGTATGAGGAGCGTAAACTTATTGTTCAGTTCGGGGAAAAGTACGTTAAGTATAAAAAAAGAGTTCCGCGGATATTTCCGTGGGATTATTTTTAGCGGTAACTTTACAGGTCAGAAACGTAAAATTATGTCTGACGAGCAGGTATAAAATATAAAGGATACCAGATGACCCCGATAGATTATATCATCATACTCTCCTACTTTATATTCAGTATAGGTATTGCTGTCTATTATTCCAAGCGGTCAGGAAAAGATACCAATGAGTTCTTCCTTTCCGGCAGGAACCTTCCATGGTATCTGGCGGGGCTTTCCATGGTTGCCACAACATTTGCAGCAGATACACCGCTTGCTGTAACGGAGTTGGTGGCAAGAAACGGAATTTCCGGCAATTGGGTGTGGTGGAATTTTTTATTCGGCGGCATGCTTACTGTTTTTTTCTTTGCCAGGTTATGGAGAAGAGCCGGCATTGTGACGGAGGCAGAGTTTGCGGAAATACGGTACGCCGGCAAACCCGCTAAATTTTTGCGCGGTTTCCGGGCTGTGTATCTTGGTTTATTTATGAATATCATCATTATGGGGTGGGTAAATAAAGCGATGATATCTGTGCTGGTGGGTATGTTTGGCATAGCTGAAGGCGAAGTTATCTATTATGTATTTGCCTGCATGTTGTTGGTTGCTATATATTCCGCATTATCGGGTTTGTGGGGCGTTGTGGTCACCGATGCATTCCAGTTTTTTATTGCTATGGCGGGCTGTATTATTCTGGCGATACTGGTTGTAAATTCATCAGAGATAGGCGGAATAACCGGTCTTAAGGAAAAACTGGCTGACCGTTCTTTTACGTTTAATTTTTTCCCCACATTTGATGCGTCAATATCCGGGGTTGCCGGTGTTTTCAGTCTCAGTGTAGTTTCATTTCTTGCATATATTGGCATTCAGTGGTGGGCATCGTGGTATCCGGGTGCTGAGCCGGGCGGCGGCGGATATATAGCTCAGAGGATGATGTCAGCCAAAAATGAAAAACACTCCCTGTATGCAACACTCTTTTTTCAGATAGCACATTATGCAATACGTCCCTGGCCATGGATTATAACTGCACTCGCAACGCTGGTATTATATCCGGAGCTTGGAGATGCAGATAAAAAGATGGGATTTATCTATGCAATGAATGATTTTCTGCCGGCGGGGCTAAAAGGATTAATGGTAGCTGCATTTTTTGCTGCGTATATGAGTACCATTGCAACACAGCTGAACTGGGGCAGCTCCTACCTGATGAATGATTTTTACAAGAGATTTTGGGTAACCGGAAAAGAGGAAAAGCACTATGTTTTTGCATCCCGCGGTGTTACCCTGCTTCTTATGATAATTTCCGTTTTTGTTACTCTTTTTATTGACCGCATCTCCGGTGCGTGGGAGTTTATCCTGGAATGTGGTGCCGGTGTGGGCGGCGTGCTCATTTTAAGGTGGTTTTGGTGGCGGATAAATGCCTGGTCAGAGATTGCTGCCCTTGTAACGCCATTTATCGTTTATCCTTTAGTAAAGGCAGCGGGAATTACCTTCCCCAATAGTTTGTTCTACATTGTAGCAATCAATACCGTGGTATGGATTGCCGTAACGTATGCAACTAAACCGGAATCTGATGAAACCCTTATTTCCTTTTATAAACGTGTTTATCCCGGAGGGCGGCTCTGGAAGGACTATGCTCAAAAATCCGGGATTACCGAGGAAAAAGGAATTTTTGGTGTGATGTTTGTCAACTGGATTGCGGGTGTTATTTTTGTATATTCGTTATTATTCGGAATAGGCAGTTTCGTACTGCTGGATTATGGAGTTGGTTTTGTTTATCTGTCAGTTGGTTTGGCAGCTTTTTGGCTGGTGAACAAAAATTTGAACAAAACCGGCTGGGAGCAGCTCAGATGAGCGGCACCCCGTATAAGCATGAAGAATTTTACAATGATAATGCATTCAGGCGGCAACATATTCACAGGATTTGCTGAATAAACGATGGATTTATGTGATTAAGAAAGAAAGCTTTATAGTGGAGGGGCTCCAATGACGGCAGATTATGCCCGACTTAAAAAATTAAAATTAATTCTGTTTGATCTTGACGGAACACTGCTGGATGAGAACGGAAAAATAGGAAATAAAAGCAAAGAGTTTGTAAAAAAACTTGAACCGTTAGGTGTTCAATTTACCTTTGCAAGCGGCAGACTGCATTCTGCATTAACGGATTATGCAACTGAACTCGGTGTAAAGACTCCTTTAATTTCGCTTGACGGTGCTTTAATTAAAAGCCATCCGGAGGGGAAAGTTTTATTTGAATCTTTTGTCCCGGAAAAGTATATATTAAAATCAATTGAGTATTCCGATAAACTGATGCTCAAGATAGCACTCTGCCATGCGGATGCTATATATTATACGGAACACAACTCTCTCATCCCCACACTGGTTGATAAATTCGGGGCGCGGTTTGAAGAGGTTGAATCGTACCGGCCGTATCTGGATAAAACACTTGAAGTGGTGTTTGTGAGTGAATCTAAAGATTATCTTAAACATGTGGAAAACAGGTTGAATTTTCCATATTCATTCGGACTGACGACATCGTATACAAAGTCATATAACAGTCCCGGTATGTATTACCTGGAAGTACGGAAAAAAGGAAGTACCAAGGCAACCGGGTTGGATAACCTGCTGAAAAGATTAAAGATAAAAATTACTGAGACAGCAGTTTTGGGAGATTGGTATAATGATCGGGAATTGTTTACAACCAAAGCGTATAAAGTGGCTATGGCAAATGCCGTTAATGAACTTAAAAATATGGCAGACTATATTACAGAAAAGCCAAACAGCCAGGATGGTGTAGGGGATTTTCTAGAGATGGTATATAAAGCAAAAACATAAAGGCCCTCATGAGCAGTCTGATTTTACGGACTTCGCTGAGAATTAAAATACTCCTCATAGCAGGCGTAACTCTCCTGATTGTATTGATGTTTCCGGCAGAGATAGCGCTTAATACTGAGGTAAGCATCGGAGCGGTGTGGATTCAGGATGATCTGATTGCAGAGGGGGATTTTCCTGTGCTAAAAGATGCTGCAGTTTACCGGAGGGAACTTGAACAGGCAAGAAAGAGTATATACCCGGTTTTTACCCGCGATGATAAAGTACCCGCAGAAACACGCGATACGTTACGGCGGTTTTTCGGGACTCTGCTGCCGGCACTTGACTCCATATTACTCACCGGAGCAGAAACCCGACTGAATACCACATTTTTTTCTGATGCTGCTTTTAACTATCTGCTGCGATTGAGGTAAAATTAAAACAAACGCCGCAGGCGTAACGTGAGCACGGTGGATATTGTTAATCAGGCGGTGCAGCTTTCCGCTGAGATATATAAACGGGGAATACTTAATCTGGAAAAAAAAGATGTTGAAAGTGACAGTATAGCAATCCGCGTGGGGAATGTGGATTTAATAGAGCGGAAAGACCGGATGCCGGATGCGGCTAATCTTTCCCAGCTGCTCAGCCAGTGGCTTGTTGATTCTGAGAAAGACAGTCTGTATAAGGAGACGGTTAAGCAGTTAACAAGACATTTTATACGCCCCAATATTATTTATCAGCCGGTCCTGACCCGTGAGGAAATTGAAATAGCACAATCCAAAGTTTCCCGCTATACAGGTATTGTAACAACCAACGAAAGAATTGTTGCCAAACATGACCGTATAACTCCGGAAATAAAGCTTAAGATAGACAGTTACAGTGCATATAAAGGTGAAGTATCAGGACTTGGCGGCAAAGTACTGCAATTTACCGGTAAAGTGCTGCACATCTTTGCGTTGATTTTTCTTTTTGGTATATATCTGTATAAATTCCGGTATGATGTATATCTGAGCAACAAGAAGCTGCTGATTTTCGCCATTATATTTATCTGGCTGGCTTTTGTAACCTATCTGGTTAATATTATCAGTGTGACGAATGCAATGCAGCTGTTGATATTTATCCCTGCCGGCGCTATGCTGCTGACCATTATGTTTGATTCCCGCGTGGGATTCTATTCAACGGTGATTATCTCGCTTATCTGCGGTGGCTTGCGGGGCAATGACTATACTTTTGCAATGATGAACATAGCTGCCGGTGCCATGGCGGCGTATTCCGTGAGAGATATAAAAAACAGAACACAGATATTTAAGTCATTCCTGAGCATTCTGCTTGGATATACGGTTACTATTATTGCATTTGGATTGGAGCGATACTCTTCCTGGGATTATATACTGCTGGAGTTTGCCTTTGCAGGAACGAGTGCATTAATCAGTCCTGTGCTTACTTATGGACTGCTCGTATTTTTTGAAAAACTGTTTAAACTCACCACTGATTTAACTTTAGTGGAAATGATGAGTTTTGACCGCCCTCTGTTGCGGGAACTTTCCTCAACGGCTCCGGGCACGTTTAATCACTCATTGAATGTATCAAATCTTGCTGAAGAAGCTGCGACTGCCATAGGCGCAAACGCTCTGCTGACAAAGGTGGGTGCATATTATCATGATATCGGTAAAACATATACACCTGAATACTTTGTTGAAAATCAACGCGGCGACATCAATTATCACGACAAGATTAAACCTGAGGATAGTGTACAGCTGATTCTGAACCATGTTAAAAAAGGGTTGCAGATGGCTGAAGAAAACGGACTGCCTGAAGAAGTGATTCAGTTTATCCCCGCTCATCACGGCACCGGTGTACTAACATTCTTTTATGAAAAGGCAAGAGCTGTTTACGGTGATGATAAGGTTAATATCAATGATTACCGGTACCCCGGACCTAAACCGGCAACCAAGGAAACAGCTATTGTGATGCTTGCCGATACCTGTGAATCCGCAGCTCGCTCCCTTGCAAATCCTGATCCTGAGAGTATTGAGAAGATGGTCGAAAAACTTATCCGCGCAAAAAAGGAAGACGGCCAATTGGATGAATCTCCATTAACATTCCGGGATATAACTAAGATAACGGAGATTTTCTCCAAGAGAATACCAAGTTTGTATCACAGGAGAGTTCCGTACCCTGAACCGCCTCAGATTCAGCAGGAGGAGAAGGACGAAGAGGATAGCATTGGCGCTTGAACCTTTTTTAGATGATTACATCAATCATCTGCGGATGATTAAAAACCAATCTGAAAACACCATTGCCGGATACCGGTCAGATATAAAAACTTTTTTCCGGTACTGTGAACATGAAGGTGTGCAGGAGCCGGAGGAAATTGGATTCCGCCAGATGAGCGGTTACTTTGCGATGGTTGCGGATATGGGGCTTTCCAGCGGAACGCAGGCAAGATATCATGCATCACTGAACGGATTTTTTCAGTTTATGGAATCCTCGAAGTATATATCAGGCAATCCGATTGATAAATTCCCGCCGCCGAAACTGGAGCGCCGTTGACTGGTTTCGTTCGGGCTTCGACCACCA
>CAYYJL010000013.1:12179-15919 GCA_964472245.1 uncultured Ignavibacteriaceae bacterium
TTTAAGTGTGCGGGAGATGCTTGAGCTTTTGGAAATGCCTGTGCCTGATTCAACGTTGGGAGTGCGGGATAGAGCGATATTAGAGTTGTTCTATTCCTGCGGGCTGCGGGTATCTGAATTGATAGGTATAAAAATAGGGGATATGTATTTTCAGGATGAAGTGATACGGGTGTTTGGTAAGGGGTCTAAAGAGAGGTTTGTGCCCATTGGCCACAGCGCCATCATTGCAGTTCAGCATTATCTGGATACCGCGCGTCCTGTATTGAGTAAACCGGGTAAGAGTGAAAACTATGTATTTCTTAATTCGTTTGGGGGAAAACTTTCCCGCATGGGGATATGGAAACTAGTGCGGCAATATGCAGTTAAAGCGGGATTATCTGATAAAGTGCATCCGCATACATTCCGCCACTCTTTTGCCACGCATTTGGTGGAAGCGGGTGCGGATCTGCGTGCTGTGCAGGAAATGCTTGGGCATGTAAGCATCAGCACAACGCAGATTTACACCCATGTAGACCGTAATTTTGTTATGGCAGAGCATCATTCCTACCATCCGCGCGGCAAAGAGGAAAATATTCATCAGGAAGTGCTAAATTAACTTTAGTAAAACTTTATTTTCCAGAATCTGAATATTGAACACATACTTCCGCATATTATCATACGCCAAACCGTATAAATTTTTTCTGGCGCTATCCATAATCAGTACGCTCTTTTATGCTGTGCTGAATGGTTTGACGATATACCTTTCCATCCCGCTGCTGGATACATTGTTTCAGGAATCAGCGAAACAGGCGGCTGCGCCTGCTCCCTCTCTTGTATCATCTCTCATTCCCGCTTGGATTATTGAGGCAAAAGATGCAGTGGTAAAACTGTTCAATGATTTTGTTTTTTCAGGAACCAAGCAGGATGCACTGATTCGTATATGTATCATGGTTTTAGCGGCATATCTGGCAAAAAACTTTTTCGGATATATGCAGTCCTTTTTTCTGAATTATGTGGAGCAGGGGATTATGCGGGATTTGCGGAATGATGCTTACAGCAAGCTGCATAATCTGCCCCTCAGTTATTTTAAAAATGAAAAAACCGGCAACCTGATTTCCAGAATTATTAATGATACCAATGTGGTGCAGGCAAGTGTTTCTGCCGCATTTCTGAATGCAATCCGTGAGCCGATTACGATAATTGTTTTTCTTGGTATGGCATTCAGCATCAGCTGGAAATTAACGCTGCTTGCTTTTATTATTTTACCTTTTACCATGGGTATTATTGCTTTCATCGGATTAAAGCTAAGAAAGCAGAGTGGAAGAATACAATCTAAGATTGCAGATTTAACTACCCTGATACAGGAAACTATTACGGGTGTTAAAATTGTAAAAGCTTTCCGGATGGAAGAATATGAGAAACAAAAATTTTATGACGAAGCACAAAAGTTCTTTCGTCTTATGCTCCGGATAACCAGAACGCGTAATCTCTCTTCTCCTATAACGGAAGTGCTGAGTATGATGGTTGGGGTTGTTATTATTTATTACGGCGGAAATCTGGTATTGGTAGACCAGAGTTTAAAAGCGAGCGAGTTCCTTGGCTTTTTATTTGCGATATTTCAGCTGATGCCGCCGATTAAGGAGCTGAGCAGCGTGAAT
This sequence comes from uncultured Ignavibacteriaceae bacterium, assembly GCA_964472245.1. Lineage (GTDB taxonomy): Bacteria > Bacteroidota > Ignavibacteria > Ignavibacteriales > Ignavibacteriaceae > H2-BAC3. The sequence continues at coordinate 13,817 of CAYYJL010000013.1, forward strand.
AACAGAATTCAGGAATCTTCCGCCGCCGGTGACAGGGTGTTTGAAATTATTGATTCGCCGCCGGAGCCGGATTTAAAGGATGCGGGGGAAGAGGTGGAGTTGTTAAAAGAGGATGTTGAGTTCAGGAATGTAACGTTTAAGTATGATGCTGACGGAGAAACCATACTTTCCGGAATTACGATGAAAGTTAAAAAGGGGGAGATTATTGCGCTGGTTGGTCCGAGCGGCGGGGGAAAATCCACGCTGGTAGATTTACTGCCGCGGTTTTATGACCCCAATGAGGGGGGTATATATATAGACGGAAGGAACATTAAGGATATATCCTTAAAAAGTCTGCGCGGTTTAATGGGAATTGTAACACAGGAAACCATTCTTTTTAATGAAACCATCCGTGATAATATAGCGTACGGATTAAAGGATTATCCTTTTGAAGCAATAGTTGAAGCCGCAAAAACAGCAAATGCACATAACTTTATTCTGGAATTACCGGAAGGGTATGAAACCGTAGTCGGCGAACGGGGTGTTAAACTATCCGGCGGACAGAGGCAGCGTATATCCATTGCGAGGGCTTTGCTGAAAAATCCCGAGATTATGATATTTGATGAGGCAACATCTGCATTAGACAATGAATCTGAACTGCTTGTGCAGGAAGCAATTGAACGATTAATGCAGAACAGAACCGTTTTTGTAATTGCACACCGGCTGAGTACCATACGGAATGCAAACAGGATATTTCTGATTGAAAAGGGGAAAATAAAGCAAAGCGGAACTCATGATGAACTTATGAAGCATGAAAGCGGGTTATATAAAAAGTTGTATGAGATGCAGTTTAAGGAGGAGATCTGATGCCGCAGACGTACAGGAAAATTATTTTTGGGTTTGTTGTAGTATTCCTGCTATCGCTCACTAATTCAATTTTTCTGAATCAGCTGGGCTACTACGGTGCCCTGGTGATAATGCTTGTTGCATTTGCCCGGACAAAAGATAATCCTTTCGGTACAACGGGTTTGGAAATTCCCTTTCTGCTCTTTATCGGAATTGAGTTTGTATCGGCACTGCTTTCGGAATATCAGGGTAATGCATTCCATAATCTGCTTAAGCGCCTGCTGCTTATACCGCTGGTTTATGTATTTGCTTATTATCCTGACGAACGGAAAGATGTTGTCCGCATAGTCAAGATATATATATTTGGTGCTGCCGTAGTGTGCGGTATTTATGTTTATAATGCCGTGCAGCATTATTTTGAGAATCTGTACAGGTCGTCTGAATCCGGGCCTTCAATATTTCAGTATCCGATAACCAGTGCGGAGTTATACTCCTTCCTTGTCATTCTATTGTTTGCACTTGTCCGTTACGGAAAAATTACTGTGAGTACCAGAGTGCTTGCTGCAGTACTGCTGCTTGTTTCGGGTGCTGCACTTTTGGCAACATTTAAGGGTACCGGCTGGATAGGAACCGCAGCGGGTATATTAACAGTTTTGGTCTATAAAAAAGATAAGTATCTGCTGATTCCCCTTGTTGTTTTTTCCATTGCCATATTTTTAATTGATAAGAATGTTTCTCACTTGCATGAGATGCGCGTAAAGGATGGAAGAATAAGCAATCATGTTTTGGCAGGGACCGAAGGCAGGTTGTACGGAGTTGCAGGGGCGGGGAATTCTGTTTTGCTTGCAGATTTTGACAAAGGAATTAAAAAACTCCGTCCTAATTTGAATACTGATGAGCTGCTGCAAACTCCGTCCCCTGTTACGGGAATTTATCAGGCAGATACAGCCGGGTTGGTGCTGGAGTTGATGGATACACGGTATATAACAGCCCAATACAGCAGCGGTAAAATGGAAACGGGAAAGATTTTCATGTCTCCCGGATTAACACGCGGTGCTGCATTTAATGTAGAATATGGGGCGCTGCTGGATAAGGATTCCGGGCTTACTATTTATCCTTTGTGGAACAATGAAACCGAACCAATATATAAAAATAAAGAACTAAAACACGCAGAGCGCATTGAATTTTTTGCAGGTAATCTGTTTATGGCTTCTCCTGAGAATGGACTTACCGCGCTGCAGTTTATTAACGGGATTCCGGGCGATATTATAATAATAG
>CAYYJL010000014.1:0-15889 GCA_964472245.1 uncultured Ignavibacteriaceae bacterium
ATAACCGATCTCTTTCGTAGGGAAATCTATCCCCAATGCTACTCCTTCAAGACCGGGAATGAGTGTCCAGCTGATCCCGCCGTTGGTAGTTCGAAATGTACCAACCCCTACCGAAGTAACAAACCCTGTGTCAACCGATGTAAAAAATACATCATACAAATCTACTCCGGCAGACATTGGAATCAAAGACCAGGTGAGTCCTCCATTTATTGTTTTTAAGACTGTACCGACATATCCAACAGCGTAACCAACGGAAGAAGTCGGGAAGTGTGCACCTACTATTGAATATGCTCCCGCAGGAGTTGCCTTTTTGAACCAGCTGATTCCACCGTCATCAGTATATAAGAGGGTATCATACGAAGTAAATATTGTCCCCTGTAATTCATTGGCAAAAATAACTCTGGATGTATAAATGCCATCCCGTAATATATATCTGTTCCAGCTTTCTCCGCCGTTTGTTGTTGCGAGCATTTTCCCGTCGGAAAGTGTAACAAAACCTCTTTCTGCGGTGGCCCAATCCATTGAAGTCGCGCTATTGAGTTCAGTCGTATTTAATGATTGCCACTCAGGCGTATTCTGCCTTTTGAATATATTTCCATAAGCCCCTGCTGCCATTGCAACTCCCGGTGATTTTATTGCAACTGTATAAAAATCGTAATACTGACTTACAGACTCGTTTTCTTTTACCCAAGTTATTCCTCCGTTTGATGTTCTTGTACAGTTCCCAAAAAGCCCAACAGCATAACCGGTCTGCGAATCAACAAATCTAAGTGTGTAATAGACATCAAAATTTTGTTGGTCATATATGCTGAAGGAAACACCGCCGTCGGTTGTCTTCAGAATCCGGCCATAGTTGCTGCCAAAATAGCCGGTATTAACATCGGTAAACCACAAACTATAGAAGCCGGTGTTCGGGTTGGAGGATATAATCGTCCAACTGTCACCGCCATTGGTGCTTTTGGAGACACTGCCATACAATCCGGAGGCATACCCGATTGAGTCATTTATAAAATATATATCTGTAAAATGTTCAGAAGAACCAAACAAGATTATATCAGAAAAAGTAACCCCTCCATCTGTTGTTTTTTGAAGCGCACCGCCGTTAACCAACGCAACAAAAACAAAATCATTAAAAACCCACAGCTCATTCCAGCTTTGGTTGTTTGTAACAATTACTGACCAGTTTAATCCGTTATCAGTACTTTTAATTATTCTTGTGGTCTGCTCTTCCTCGCTTCCATAGCCCAGGACAAATATTGTTCCAGCTTCTGTAACAAAAATATCTTTTATAGCTCTTTCCCCCATCGGATTAAAAGTCTGATCCCACGTAACACCATCGTCAGTTGTGGTAAAGATGGTACCGGCTTCACCCCCCTGTATCCAGTTTGTTCCAGATATATATTCAATATCATAAATAAAATTCGAACCTGCCTTTGGATTCTTCCACTCCCATGTCTGGCCTTGGACATATATCCCGCTGCAAAAAACAACCAATAGCAGAACTGTTTTGTGAACACAGCGAAGCACTGCGAAGGGAATTGTTTGCAGAAATATGATTCCGCTCATCCGGCAGCTGCGGGATTTACCGGTATGATTTGAATTATAATTTTTCTCTTCCACTCTCTTAAACCATAAATATGAATTATGTTAGTAAGCAGCTGAGTACCTAAACTGCTTTCATAGCAGGTGGAAACTTATACGCGGCTAAGCGGTCAATCAATGAGTAGAAATACTCATTTTACGGGGAATGGAGTTACGGGTGTTTCAGGTCAAGGGTGTAAAGCTGAGGGCCGGTGCTTGAATATGATTCTAATATGCTTAACTGTCAGCGGGAGTTGCTGAGTTATCCGCACTTTTGTTTATCCCCTGAGAAGATTCTTTTTTTATGCGGTTATGTTTTTTCAGCATTTCCTGCAGCAAATACTCGATCTGCGCATTGGTACTGCGTAATTCATCCGCCGCCCATTTTTCTAGGGCGGCGTAAATGTTTTCATCTATACGGAGCAGAAACTTCTTCTTCATCGTTACGAGTGCAAAGTTCCGGTATTGATAACGGGAGTTGCCTCTGATTCTGAGACCAGGGCTACCATCAGGTTATTAACCATGGATGCTTTTTTCTCTTCGTCAAGCTGCACAATATTTTGTGAATTTAACTGCTCTAATGCCATTTGCACCATTCCAACAGCGCCTTCAACAATTTTCTGGCGTGCGGCAACAACTGCCTGTGCCTGCTGTCTTCTTAGCATTGCCTGGGCAATTTCAGGAGCATATGCCAGATGTGTAAGCCGGGCCTCCAGAATTTCTATTCCGGCAACATGGAGCCGTGTTTGCAGGTGTGATTTCAATTTATCCGCTATCTCCTGGGGAGTGCCTCTCAGTGAGGGCTGATCATCTGCATCAACATCATACGGGTATTCTGAAGCTAAGGCACGGATAGCTGTTTCACTTTGTATTGCAACAAACTGCTCATAATTCTGCACGTCAAACAATGCCCGGGCTGAATCCACTACCCGCCAAACGACCACTGCTGCAATCTCAATCGGATTACCGTGCAGGTCATTTACCTTTATTTTGTCGCTGTTGAAATTCCGGATTCTAAGGGAAACCATTATTTTATGCGTAAACGGGTTTGCAAACCAAAATCCGGATTTACTTGCCGTCCCCAGATAATTCCCGAAGAGTACAAGCGCCCGGGAATTGTTGGGCTGAACGATAAAAAATCCCCCGAAACAAATGAAAAATGTTATCCCCATTGGTATTATTAACCACAGATATTCCGGTGACTGTGTGGAAACCGCATATCCTATGAGTAATACAATTACAGCTCCCAATGCGAGCAAAAGAAATAAAGCCAAAAAACCGTTTATATTGCGAACAGGACGATCTACAATGTTTTGCATTTTTGCATTCCTTTAATAAATTTGACATCACAATGATATCACTTTGATACCGAAATGTAATCATTTTTTGGATAAACGGCAAGAAAAACAGATCAAATGGAGTTTAACCTGATTTTCCGCTTTTTTCCAATTATCGACATCCTTTTGTACGGTTTTTTCCCCAGAACTTTAGAAATTGTTTATCTTCAATTATAATTCTTTTATTTTTTGACAAAACCCGGCACTTTTTGTCTCGGAAAAAGGAAAAGCATGAATTACTTTGCCTATGGCTCAAATATGGATGAGCAGCAGATGGCGGCTAAGCAGGTATCTTTCACAAAAAAAGAGAAAGCTGTCTTACAAGGGTACCGCCTAACGTTTAACAAAAAAACTGCAAATGGCAGCGGAAGGGCGACTATAATTAAGAGCGCTGATGCTGATTTGGTTGAGGGAATTCTCTATGAAATTTTAGAGGAAGATCTTGTCAAATTAGATAAACCGGAGCGCTACCCCGAACATTATTCAAGAATTGAAGTTCCTGTTATATTGGATTCCGGTACCCGAATACTGGCTACCACATATATTGCCAACAGTGACTGGATTTCCGAAGGGCTGATGCCTATGGAAAGCTACCTGCAAACAATATTAAATGCACGGGAGATGGTATCGGACGATTATTATAAAAAGCTGAAGGATACTCCTTTTATCCCCCAGGAAAAAAGGAGGGAAATCAGCGAAGAGGAAATTTATTCAGAAAAGTTCCTCGCAGGCGGCAGAACCTACTTCTTTGACATAAAGGCAAACAGCAAGGGCGATTATTACATAGCCATTTCTGAAAGCAAAAAAACAGCAACAGGGTTCGAACGTCATCGGGTTATCGTATTTGAAGATCATGCAGATAATTTTCTAAACTGCGTTATTAGTCTCACTTCAAAATTACGCGAACTCCGCTCGGAAAATATAGTTAACGGAAATGATCAGTAATACACTATTGCCGGAAAAAAAACCTTTCCGGCAAAAAAAATTATGAAGTCCGTCAAAATTCATATCTGAGGAAAATTCCCGTATTTTCCTTCGAGGTATAACTGCCTTTTCCCGAGTTGGAGAAATCTGCCCCGACACCAAAAGCAAATGACTTTTGCTTTAAACCCAGCCGCAGGCGTTGTATAAATGTGTATATACCGCCCGAGCTGCCCGGTAAAACCGTAAACAATTCACATTGGGAATACAACTTCCATTCATCATCCACTGCCGGTTCGTACCGGATAAGCACAAAGCAGTCGGTTCTTCCGAAAGAGAGAGTTTCATGAACAATCCAGGTAAAAAAAGTTAAGCTCTTTGTCCCGCCATAATACTGCACTCCCGCTTTGGGATATATCCCTGCATTGGAAATCTGCACCACAAAAACCGGAGCGAGGCCAGATAGTTCCGGATGGTTATAAGAGATTGCCTCTGTGTTACCGAACTGTGGCAGCTTTTCTTTCTTAGTCTGTTTATAATCGGCACTCATGCGGTTCCTGTTAAAAAACAGGAACCGTGAGTTATTGCCGCCGCCGTCTTTAATATATCTGAAGAACATGATATCGGTTGTTGCAAGTTTATCTCCGCCGAATACCTCAGCAGGCAGTTGTGCCCTCAGGTGAGTCTGCATCAGCATTGCGGCAAATACCATATACAATAAAGATCTGCAGCCCATGTTACTTGATTGATGTAAGTATAGAAACAAATTCAGCAGGGTTGACAATAAATGGCAGATGTGAGGTATTCATTACAAACGTCTTTTTGAATGTACCGTTTTCCCTGACCATGTTCTGCTGCAGTTTGTAACCGACCGCCTTATCGGCAGTGGTATATATAAAGTACTTTTCCACGCTCCCGAATCTCTTTCCGGTGAGGGATACTTTCTCGTTAAAAGGTTTCAGCGGCTCTGCTTTGTGATATTTTACCAGAACGTCTTTCATGTAATCCGGACAGTCATCACAGACAGCAGGCACAATCATTTCTTTTTTTATTGTTGCTGTGGAATAATCACTGCTGAATTCAAGCGCGCCTCCCACTAAACTCTCAGTATCCGCCTTGGATAAGCTCATCAAATCATCCCCGTTCTTTGGTACATATGCGGAAACATATACCAGCTTTTTTATCTTTTCCGGAATATTCTCTGCAACCTGTGAAATAACAACTCCGGCCATGCTGTGGCCGACCAGTATTACCTTGCCATTCTGCTTCTTAATAACCTCAACAACATCATTAACATAATCCTTTAATGAAACAGATCCGGCCGGAGTTAAATCTATTCCGTGAGCAGGAAGGTTTACCACCTCAACATTGGCATGGACGGCCAGACTGCTCCGTATATATCCCCATGCACTTTCATCCGCCCAGGCGCCGTGCACCAGAACATATGTCTCATATCTTTTTTTATCCTGCTCCAGCTGCTTAAGTACAAGTCTTGCGGCAGCGGCTCCGCTGTTCTGTTGCTGCCCTGTTATCAGATTGCCGTCTTCAACAGCGTATGATGAAAACGGTTCCCCGACTTCAAAACGGCTGTTTGGCATTTTACGCGCCTCATCCTCTATCCTGAACGGTTGGATTTTTGTCCCCACATAGTTATCCGCATACTGCTCCTCGCTGGAAGCAAAACCGGTCCACCGTTTCCCTTCAACCAGGTACTTGCCGTTGGGGAGTTTTGTTTTCAGCAGTATGACGGTGCCATGGCAGATTGCTGCTGATGGTTTTCCGGTTACATAAAAGTCAACAAAAAACCTGTGCAGCGCCGTATCGTTAACAAACGTAAACATTGGTCCCTGACCGCCGCAGATAAACAGCGCTTTGTAATCATCAGGATTTACTTCGCTTAGTTTTTTTGTATTCTCCAGCAGAGCCATTTTTTTTGGGTCTTTCTTAAATCCCAGGGAAATAAAATCGAATGCACTGTACCCACCTGCATCTTCAGGGTCACTGAACGCATCCAGTTCAATTTTGCCTCCCAGGGGACTGGCAAACTCAACAGAATATCCTGCTTCCGTAAATTCCCAGTACGGGTGGGTAATCTCGGCAAACCAGGCACCTATCGGCCAACCTGTTAGTGTATTGACCGAAGGGTTAGAAACTACAAGCAACACCTTCCCTTTTGTCCCTGCGTTATGCTGGGCAAGTAAAGTTGCGGTAAAAAACACAAAAGCAAAAAACAGAATCCTTTTCATACATCATTCCTTTAATTTTTTCTTTGTCAATTTATAGTTTAATGGTATCTTAAAGAATATACTACCTGTAATTACTTATACTAACTTTTTGGAAAGCATGGAAAACCGGAGGTAAACAATGCCTGAGTTTATGTACGACAGTAAACTTTACTACAATCCCGCAGAATTTGCTATGGACCGGATTGGAGGTGCATGGAAAATGCCCATTCTTTGGCGGCTGAGAAATAAAGTTCTCAGGTACAGCGAATTGAAGAAGGATATCCCCAGAATAACCCACAAAATGCTCTCAACGCAGTTGCGGCAGCTGGAATCAGAAGGATTTATAAGCCGCAAAGTCTATCCTGTAGTTCCGCCTAAGGTGGAATACACCATTACCCCCCGAGGGAGTCGGGCAGTTGAAATCATTGAAATTATCCGCCAGTATGGTTTTGAGTTGATGAAGGACTTTAAGATAACTGATACAACGTGACGGTACAGAGAATATATATACGGACTCCCCGGCTTTTACCCCGTTTCGCACAATTCCTGCCGGAAATTCAGCCAGCTAAAATCCGTGAAATGCAGACAAAATTTCCGGCAGCAATAAGCGGCACCTGAAAAAATCTTTTCTTTGGAATATAGCCCATAAATTGATATTTTAGGGATACCTATAGAGGTTTAATTAATTTTGGAATTTTACGGAGTAACCGATAATTCAGAATAGGAGCCGCTAATGTTTGAGGCAAATGTAATCAATGATGTGGTAACTTTTGAAATACAGCAAAAAAGGGCTACAGCGGACATTGCACATGAGTTCAAGGATTTTCTTACAGATCTTATTGATAAAGAAAGCACAACAAAGGTTGTCATAGATTTTACCAATGTCATATTTATTGACAGCTTTTTTCTCGGTGCCCTGGTTTCCTGCACGAAAAGAATCCGCCTAAAAAGCGGTGATATCCGGCTGGCAAACCTGAATAAATCAATAACACCGATTTTTAATCTCATGCATCTAACCGATGTCTTTAAAATGTTTGAAAACAAAGATGAAGCCCTAAAAAGCTTCGATGCCTGAGCCGGCTGAGCTCCCATACTCAGCATGCTTCCGGCTTTCTGAAATAAATCTGTCAGACCAATGGGGGCACAGAATGATTAATGTTCATATGAAATGTAACCGATGTTATGGATGAGCTGGATAATAAAAATCTTCACCAACTAACGACACCAGAAAAAATACTTGATGCGCTGCCCGTGGGGCTTATCGCGTTTGATAAAAATTTTGATATAACTTTTATTAATGATAATATATACAGGTTTGGTGTGCTGGAGGAAGACCCCGCCATGCATCACACCTTAAATCTCCTGTCGGGCATCTTCATAAGTTCGCTTACTTCCATAGAAGATGATTTACGCACTCTTACGCAGGGAGATTTTGTTGAAAAGGAAATCCGATCCAGCCAAACCCTTACCGGTGATGAAATAACCGTCCTGCTGAAAGCTGCCCCTATTTTTGAAGGTGCAGAATTCTTAGGCGGAGTCCTTTTAGTTGAAGATTTAAAAACCAAAGCGGCAGCACCGGAAAGCCACCAAAGTTTTTCACACGGACTGACCCCCATCGTTAAATCACTCGCCGGTCTGGTTGTTCTCTGCGATACCTCAGGCAAAGTTATTTATTTCAGCAATGCGGATCCCCTGCTTGCCCCCCTTTGCAATAAAGAGCAAAATGCAGAACTGAATATACACTCAACATTTGAGGATAATTTTCAGGCGGAAATTGAAGCCCGCATTCACCTGCTCGGTCCGCAGAAACACACCGAAAGTTTTATATATACACAGGAGATGCCGGGTGAAAAGATTTTTGTTCAGGCAGCTCTTTCCCTCATCTCACTTTCCTCAGATGAACCAAATCTTTATCTTATAGCAGTTAATAACGTCTCCAACTGGCTTAAAGAGACCGGTGAGCTGCAAAAGGAACTTGAAGAACTGCGCCATTATGAGGAAATTACCAATGTCTCAACAGACGGAGTTATAACTGTAACAGCTTCCGGCGATATCAGATTTTGGAATAAAACTGCAGAACAGCTTTTTGGCCTTACTCGCAGCCAGATGTTTGGCAAAAACTTTTTTAAGGTGACCCGTCTTTTCCCGCAGGAAGAATTCAATGCCATACTCAGCAGTCTTTCTGAGGGTGAACACATCCGCAAAACCGTTAAGTATCTGCATAACGAATCTGAAATCACCATACTGCTTTTATTTTCCATGTTCTCACGGGAAAGTGAAGAAGGCGAAATTCTTATTCTCTGCTCAGATATTTCCTCCCGCGTAACTGCAGAAAAACATATTGAAGAACTTTCCGCACGGATTACCAAAGTATATAAAGTTTTACCCGACTCCGTCATCAGATTCTCTTCTGAAGGTAAACTTCTGGAGTGGAATCCGGCTTTTGAACAAATGACCGGATTTACCGGACAGACGGGGGGTATATCCATTTATGATTTTATTCCGGATACCGATGTTATCCGTAAATTACTTTCCCCTGCAGGAGAATCCGGCTACAAAACCCAATGTACAATAACGGGCAGTTCCGGCAAAAAACTGACTGCTGAGTTCAGCGTATTTGAAGACCTGCCGGATGATTCCGGCAAAAACACATTTTCGGCGGTTATTAAGGATTTAACAGCACAGTTGCATTTTGAGCAGGAGCTTTCCCTGATGCAGTCCGTTTTTGCATCATCTGAAGACGGAATAGCCATTGAAAGCAATGGTGCATATATACTCGCTAATGACGCGTTTATTGAGATGTTTGGTTTCAGCTCATTCGAAGAGCTTTCTCAGTCAGACTACTTTGCCATTGTTTCTCCGGAAGAAAAAAACCTCTTTAAGGAGTATATACGCTCCCGCGGTGCAGGTGAAAACGAAAATTCCCGTTTTGAATTTCTTGCAATCAGAAAAGACGGCTCCCGGTTTAATGTGGAATCTTCCGTGTCTCATTTTTCTTTTCAGGATGATGAATTTACCGTCCTTCTTATCAGGGATATAACAGAGCGGAAACGCACACAGCAGGCAGTGAAAGAGTCCGAGGAAAGATACCGGAGTATTACTGAAAACCTGGAAGACTTTTTTTGGACAGCAGAAAAATTTAAGGGCCAGCTTAAAACAACTTTTTATTCGGCTGCCGTTGAAAAAATGATCGGGTATTCTCAGACAGATCTGCTTACCGATTCCAAACTGTTCCTTAAACTTATATATCCCGATGATTTTGCTGAAGTTAAGCGGGATTTAAAAAATTTCTACCAAAACTACTATAAACGCTCAACCGAACTTGTTTTCAGGATGCTGCATAAACAAGGCAACATTGTCTGGGTAAGAAATAAACTTACAGCAGTCCGTGACCGAAAAGGGGAAATTATTAAGATGTACGGCCTTGTGAGCGATATATCCTCACAGAAAAAAGCAGAACAGGTTTTACAGGAATCAACTGATAACCTGACTAAGCTGAACGAAGCGAAGGACCGTTTTATATCTATTATTTCTCATGACTTGCGTACACCCTTCAGCTCCATCATGGGTTTTACTGATATTCTGCTTAATGATAATGAAATGACCCCGGGCGAGGTTCGTGAGTATGTTAAATACATACAGGATTCTGCTCAAAGCATGCTTACCCTGGTTAACTCGCTGCTGGATTGGACGAAATTACAAACCGGCAGAATAACCTTTGAACCGGTACGCCATGACCTGACCGATATTGTGAACAAAATTATCAATACCGTTCAGGGTGTTGCAATGACCAAGGATATTGAAATTGTCAATAAAATCGAAAAAGATATATTTGTTTTTGTTGATGAAGGTTTAATCATGCAGGTCCTCAACAACCTGCTTTCCAATGCACTTAAGTTTACAAAATCCGGCGGCTGGATTCAGATTCTCGCCGAACACTCGGAGCACCCCCGCTTCTTAAAAGTAACTGTTAAAGATAACGGCGTTGGTATATCAGAAGAAAATCTGAATCAGTTATTCCGTCTTGATTCAAAACTTACAACAGAAGGTACCGCCGGTGAAAAAGGTACCGGACTTGGCCTTACTCTTGCCTGGGAAATTGTAAACCGCCACGGCGGAAAAATCTGGGTGGAAAGTCAAATGGGCGAAGGGTCATCATTTCATTTCACCTTGCCAAAAGCTTCAGCTAATATTCTCCTTGTAGATGACAGTAATACTGACAGAATACTTTATTCAAAAATTCTTAAAAATATTACACCGGACTATGAGGTGCTGCTGGCCTCAAACGGAAGAGAAGCTCTGCAGCTCATAGAATCGTCTGCACCGGCACTCGTAATCACTTACCACATTATGCCTGTCATGAACGGTCTGGATTTTGTCCGGACCCTGCAATACTCTAACATAAAAGGGAAACCGCAGGTCATTGTGTTAAGCGGAGATCTCGGTAAAGGCGAAACACTTGCCTATACGGATTTAGGAATTGAACATGTATTTTCCAAACCTGTGAATCTTGCCTCCTTTAAAGAGGCAGTAGAAAAATCCTTAAAGAAACTTCTGAAGTAATATCTGCATGCAAAAGAAAAATAGTGCGGCGGAGGTTCACGTTGCATGTGCTGTTATTGTATCCGGAGATAAAGTACTTTTAACCCAGAGAAGTGAAAAGATGAAGCTCCCCCTTAAATGGGAGTTTCCCGGTGGAAAAATTGAAGAAAATGAGAATCCTGAAGAATGTATAGTGAGGGAAATCAGGGAAGAACTCTCCATCACCGTTTCAGTCCTGCAGCCACTGACCAGGTATAAACATTATTATTCATACTCAACAATAGTGCTTCACCCTTTTATCTGCAGTTACGATGGCAGCCCGGTTGTTTTGCATGAGCATATATCTTCCGTCTGGGTTTCGCCCGGAAAGATACTCAACTATGATTTGGCCGCAGCTGATATACCCGCCGCAGAGGAATTTATTAGAATCTTTGAGAAACGTAAAATCAGTCTTTAGGGCTACTGCTTTTTCGCTTGTTCCCCTTTAAATATTCTGAAAAATGTCCAGAACGTCAGACCAATAACCATACCCCAGCCAAAAGTCATAAAAACTATTCCACCGCTTGTCACACGCATCCTTGAGTTGTTATAAAAAAGCGGACGAAAATTCATGAAAAGCAAAATGAAAACCTAAAGAAATTTTAATTATTTATTTTTAATCTTTAAATATTTATTTCTATACCTTTGCAGCCGGTTGATTTAGTAAAATTATCTTCTTACATTCTGTTAAAACGAATTTATCTTATATGAGCCATTCCTTTATACGATTCCGCATACCCGGTTTTGACGGCCGGGAAAGAAAAAGAAGGTCCAAACGTGCCAAACTGCCGCCGGAAACCCTGCTGTTTCTTGGTGACAAAAAACTTGAACAGGCCCATGTTCAGTTGTTTTCATTTAACGCTGATTCCTATACGCTGACAGATATTGACTCCCCGGAAACCCTTTCTGCAGCGTTTCCCGATGACCGGGTTACCTGGTTGAATATTGACGGGCTGCATGATACTGCCCTTATCAGCAAGGTCGGAGAGTTATTTGGTCTGCACCCGCTTCTGCAGGAAGATGTCCTGGATATAGATCTCCGGCCAAAGATTGAGGTACTCGATGATAAAATGTTCTTCGTGGTTAAAATGCTGAGCGTGGATGAACCCAGCAAACAGATTGTTTCAGAGCAAGTCAGTTTTGTACTCGGAGATAATTTTCTCATTACTTTTCAGGAAGGAATTCTGGGGGATGTATTCGAAAGAGTGCGGGAAAGAATCATTAAATCCAAAGGTAAAATCAGGAAGATGAAAGCCGATTACCTGTTTTACGAACTGCTTGATTCAGTTATTGACAACTACTTTTTAGTGCTGGAACAAATAGGCGATAAACTGGAAACCTTAGAAAAAGAAATTCTGCTCCACCCGGCTAAAAAGGTTCTTATACGGGTTCATTCATTCAAATCCGATCTGCTCGCAATCAGGAAGATTATCTGGCCGATCCGGGATATGATCAGCAAACTTGAACGGGATGAGGATGAATTTATTGAAGAGCAGAACAGAATATATATCCGTGATATATACGATCACATTTTTCAGGCAATCGAAACAGTAGAAATTTACAGGGATACCCTTTCAAACCTGCAGGATTTGTACCACTCAAGTCTCAGCAATAAGATGAATGAGATCATGAAGGTTCTTACCATCATTACTACCATCTTCATTCCCCTGAGCTTTATTGCAGGTGTCTACGGCATGAATTTTGACAACATGCCGGAGCTGCAGTGGAAATATGGATATTTTCTTATCCTCTCTCTTATGACCGTAATCAGCATTGTTATGCTTTTTGCTTTCAAAAGAAAAAAATGGCTGTAACTACTTACTGGATTGCCCCCGGTTTAGTGGAGAAGGAAAACCACAGCTAAAACAATTAAGCCGGCACCTATTGCCGCTGCCAATTTGGATTGCTTAATCTTAAATGCTGCAATCATTGCAATCAGCCATATTATAAAAAACGACATCTGTGCTGCGGGAAAAAGTTCACCCGGCGGAACCGCCTTCATACTCCCCACCAATCCGTATTTGTAACTGATGCTTACAGGCACAACTATCAATGAAAAGCAAGCCAGGGAGATGAGTGCAAAAAATCCGGTCTTTTTATGATTCTTTCTTTCTGTAAAATAATCAAGCCCTGCCCTTACTGCCAGCAAGACGCCGCCGAACAGCGTCAGAAAATACAGCACCTTTATCGTCTTTGGAATAAATCCATGCACGGTTGTTTGCACCGAGACCCCCTCCGGAATTTTCCTCTCTTTACCATCATAATTCAGCACTACATTATATGCAAGTGTTGTACCTATGGCTACTGAATCAAATGAAGCTGTCAGCTTATTATCTGCATATTTAAGCGGGATAGTATCATTCATGCTGCCATAACGCAGTATATATCCGCTGACTTCCGGTATATCAGTACGCAGCATGATGGAATAGGGCTGCTTGCCTGAATATTCCTTTTCAAAATAATAGGTTACCTTCTTTTTTCCGTAACCCACAGTGCCTGAAACAGGAAAATCCGGTGAGGTCACTGAATTCAGATACCCTGCCAAAAATGTTATTACCAAAGCCCCCAGCCAGAGAATGATTGTTTTTTTCATGCATATATTCCGGTTAGTTATTTACCCGGTGGGCAAAGTTGCTGTTGGCTTGTGCGGTAGGGGTTAAAATGATTTCATTAATGCTCACATGAGGCGGTCTTCCGGCAGCATACACTACTGCATCGGCAACATCCTCAGGGGAAAGAGGAGTAATACCTTTATATACATTCTCCGCCCTTGTCTGATCGCCGGAAAATCTGACCAGGGAAAAATTTGTTTCAACCATTCCCGGGTCAATAGTGGTTACTCTGATATTTTTAGCAACAAATTCAATCCGTAGTGCCTGTGTTATCGCTTTTACTGCAAACTTGGATGCGCAATAAACACTCCCGTTGGGATATACATCATGCCCGGCAGTAGAGCCGATGTTTATTATATGCCCGCTGTTCCTATCGGACATTTGTTTTGCTACTTCCCTGGTTATATATAACAATCCTTTTACATTAGTATCAAGAGTTTCATCCCAGTCTTCCGGGTTCCCTTCAATAAGCGGCTCCAACCCTCTTGCCATACCGGCATTGTTCACCAGTATATCAATCAGTTTCAATTCTTCCGGTATGCTGTTTAATGCTTCCAAAACAGAGCTGCGGTCCCTCACATCGCAAAGAGCGGTATGAACCTTTACTCCTTCTTTTTCGCATAACGCTTTCACTTCTGCAAGCAGCACGGCCCTTCTTGCAAACAGGATCAAATTCGAACCGGCTTTTGCAAACTCAATCGCTGCTGCCCTGCCGATGCCGGATGTTGCTCCGGTTATTAATACAATTTTATTTTGTAATCTCTTCATGTATACCCTCAGGATAATTCTGTAATTAATTTTCTTATTCTTGTTGTTGCAAAAGTGCTGTAAAAAAATGTTAAGGCAGTCCCGGTGAACAGACTAAGGTACTGTTCTTGCGGTTCCAAACCAAGTCTTAAAAAATAGTCCTGCCACATCTCATTTCCGTTGACACCAAGGGCAATAGTGCCCATTATATAAAAAAGTGAAATAAAAAGAAATAACAGATTGGCAAGATTAAAAATGATAACCCCTGCCCCTACCATAAATGTTTTTCGTATATGTAAAAGGAGTATAGATATCTCAGAAACTATAATCACCAATACGTAAGGCATCAGGAGGGCAAAAAGTTCCCACGAAGATGAGATATGAACGTTATTTATTTTCTTCAGGAAGTATCCTTCAAAGACAAATATTTCTCCGGCATCCGCAAAAATCCAATGCAACATACCATAGCGGATATAGTCATACATCAGAAATATCACAAGGGCAGAAATCAGCAGTGCTGCTGCTGCGGCCAGTATCTTCTCTTTTTTCTCTCTATTCACAAATTTTGCTTTTTTCTTTCCAAAAATACGCAGTTTGCGCTAAAAATGGCTTATTTCTGCACGGAATGTTCAATTTTAAGGAATTTAAATACAGCGGTATGCTCTCCTTCAATTTCATTAGACGGCTGCCCGGGGCTGACGGGCGGTTTTGTAATTTAGGTCTCTCTTCGCATATTAGGGAATGATAATCTCCCTCTTTCGGGCAGTTTCACAGAAGCAGGATAACACAAATGCAGTATCCGCCTGAGGGTTACTTGCCGGTCTTTTGCCCGGCTGGTGATTACGATGTTATTAATAATTAAAGGAAAGTATGTTAGAAAATAAAAGAGTTGTTGTTACAGGTATTAGTGCGCTTACCCCCATCGGGCTGACCGTTCAGGAATTTTGGGATTCCATGATGAACGGAAAGAGCGGTGCTGCAGAAATTAAAAGTTTTGATACTTCACGGCTGGATACAAAATTTGCCTGCGAACTTAAAGGGTACGACTCGGCAAATTATATGGAAAAAAAGGCCACTAAAAGAATGGACCCTTACGCCCAGTACGCAATGGCGGCTGCTAAACTTGTTCTGGAAGATGCCGGCATTGATCCCTCCAAACTTACTGAAGAGGAAAAAGAAGATATCGGTGTTATTATGGGCAGCGGTATTGGCGGCATTCAGACGTTTAATGCGCAGGCAGTTATCAACCATCAGCAGGGTCCCGGCAGGATTTCCCCTTTCTTTATCCCTATGCTGATACCTGATATTGCAAGCGGTCAAATTTCCATTACATATGGTTTTAAAGGACCAAATCACTGTATCGTCTCCGCATGTGCAACTGCAAATAACTGTATAATAGATTCTTACCTGCTGATTAAAAACGGAATGGTTAGTTCTGTCTTAACAGGCGGAAGCGAAGCCAGTGTGTGCGAAATCGGCATGGGCGGATTCAATGCTGCAAAAGCACTCTCCACCCGTAATGATTCACCGGAAACAGCAAGCCGGCCGTTTGACTCTACCCGCGATGGTTTTGTTATGGGTGAAGGCGGCGGTGCCTTGTTTCTGGAAGAGCTGGAACATGCAAAAAAACGTGGTGCAAAAATTTATGCTGAGATAGTGGGAGTCGGGCTTTCAGCAGACGCGTACCATATAACCGCCCCTGATCCGGAGGGGAAAGGTGCAAAACTTGCAATGCTGCGGGCTCTTAAAAGCGCAAATTTGAAAACCACAGACATTGATTATATTAATATGCACGGAACCTCTACCGGTCTTGGTGATATCGCTGAAACCAAATCCATCAAAAATGTCTTTGGTGAACATGCATATAAGCTCAATGCCTCTTCAA
>CAYYJL010000015.1:0-5918 GCA_964472245.1 uncultured Ignavibacteriaceae bacterium
GCACACCTATCAGCGGAGTGCGAAGTTCATGGCTCATATTGGCCAAAAAGTTGGATTTAATGCGGCTCGCTTCTTCTGCCTTGTTTTTTGCTGCCCTGATTTCCTCCTCAGCTTTCAGGCGCTCGGTTAAATCTATATATATACGGTATTCGGCGAGTGCTTTACCGTCACTGATAACCGGAACTGCAGCTCTCTGCACAAACACAAGCTCTCCGCTGTATTTTTTCCGCAGACTTTCGTGAATAACATTTTGCAGATTTGAATTTTCGGATGAAAATCTTTCACCTGCAGGATCAGGTGATGCCGCCAGATCATCAATATTTTTATTATATATATCGTCTTTCTCATACCCGAACAGCCGGCAGAAGGCATCATTTACCGATAGTATCGCTCCATCGGTATTAAGCAGTGCGATTGCAACAGGTGAGTTATCCATCAACTGCTGTGATTTATTTTTTTCTTCCCGCACCAGCTTCTCAATGGACTTCCTCTCGGTAATTTCCGTCAAAACGCCTATGGAACCGATTAATCCCCCTGCAGAATCATACCACGGATATGAGTGATCACTCAGCCAGCACAGCGCATTATCTTTGCGGCGTACAAGATAATCGGCCATGTATTCCCCCCTCTGCACGCCTGCGGCAGAAGCTCCGGCTCTTTCCTGCTTGAAATTTTCGGTTGCAAGAATTATTGTTTCCAATCCTTCTGCATATATTTCAGCAGGTGTATAACCTGTTATTTTTTCAATTGCCGGGCTTATATATTGATACCTGCCATCACCTGCTTCACGCTGGTACAGGACAAGATTGGCGGCACTGATAATCAGATTCAGTTTTGCGCGGCTCTCAAATAATGCATCTTCAGCTTCCTTGCGGACCTCAATCTGGGCTTCGAGCTCTCTTGTCTTTTTTTCTAAATCTGTAAACAACCGGTTATTTTCTATTGCCGCGCCGATATGATTTGCAGCAATCTGCAGTTGCTGCAAGTCTTCTTCAGAAAACTCCTGTTCACCTGCCACAGTATATAGACCTATCATCCCGATAATTTTCTCCTGCACAATAAGCGGTGCTCCGGCATAGGATATAAATTTGAATTCATTGGGATGCCTGTTCAGCAGAGGGATGGTTACAGGGTCAAGGTTTGTGTTTTTAATTACCACAGGCGCCTTTGTGGCTATCATCTTTCCGGCTAATCCGGTGTTCACCGGTAATCGGGGTAAAATGGACTGCTCCGGCACATTCACATTTGTCAGTGGTACTAATGCCTCGTCACGGATAACCCTCACAATCCCGGCATCTACAGAAAATGCACTGATAATTTCCGTTAGCATTTTGTGTACCATATCTTGCAGCGGTAGTTTGCCTACCAGTTCCCTTGCAATATCATTAATCAATTTTAACCGGCTGTTGAAATGCCTCAGACTGTTTTCAAGTTGTTTGGTTCCGGTTATATCGCGAATAATACCTTCTATATATTTACATTCTCCGGTACTCTCATACACAGGCATCCCTTCTTCCGCAACCCACTTAACCTCACCTTGAGCAGTCACAATCTGATAAGAAATTTCATATCCAATTTTTTTCTCAACAGCTTCCTTTATGGCTGATTCCGTTGCAGATGCATAACCGGAACACATGGATAGATAAAACCTGTCACATCCATCCGCTGTCAGTTCTTCCTGCTGATAACCTGTTAGCGCTGTGCATCCCGGGCTAACGTATAATAAAGTCCGCTTTTCATTGTTCAATCGCCGGAAAATCATCCCGGATAAGTTGTTAAGCGATACCGGCGGCATCTCGTCTTGAATAAACTCCCGTTTCAAATAACAGAACTCTCCCTTATTTCCGGCTTATCTGATGTAAAAAAGAGAGTGATTTCTGTATGAACGATGCTCAATCGCATGAAACAAGCAAAACTTTGATATGTTAAAAACAGTGTAGATGCATGGAACATTGGGATCATAACGGACAACTAAATATTTCTTTATTAAAAATATCCATCTTTTTGCCGGTTCACAGGATAGATGTAAATTTACCGTACAAAATACTGAAAATATGCATTTTATGAACATGAAACATCTCGGTATTTTTTGCGGTAATGTGTAAATTATAATCAAAAAGCGGGATTACCCGCATTTTGTATTACTCTACAAACAATAAAAAGAATTTCTTCTTATGCTGACACTATTTTACGAATTCCTTTCTGATGACGATCTGCTCAGGATTTCCTCTTTCATCCGGGAAATGGAGAAAAAGACTTCCGGTGAAATTGCCATCTCCATTAAGGAGCAGCGCAGCTTTTTCAAAAGGAGCACTCCATTGCCTAAACTGGCCCATGCGGAATTTCTCCGTCTCGGCATGCAGCGCACAGCCGCCAAAACAGGCATCCTTATTTATATTATTCTTAAGTCCAGGGAATTATATATACTCGCTGACGAAGCAATTCATGGCAAGGCAGAAGAAGGCATTTGGGAAGAATTCAAAAATAACCTGCTACACCAAATTAAAAATGGCAATGCCTGCAGCGGTATCATAGAAGCAGTCCATGGAATCGGGGCGCTGTATGAAAAACACCTGCCTCCGCCGGAAAAGAACATCAACGAGGTTTCCAACCGAGTGGTTGTAATGCCCTGACAGGCATCATAAAGGATATATACTTGGACTGGACTTGCGAAAACTGCGGCAGGGAATTCAAAATTCCAAATCAGTACCACTCCTGTTTTGTAATGCCGCCGGAGTTCCATTTTGAAAACAAACCTCCTATCCTTTTTGAAACCTGGCTCACCCTCGTGGAATATATACAGTCTCTCGGCCAGGTGGAAATCATTGCGGTTAAAAGTTCAATTCAGTTCAGGATAAATTCTACATTCCTTTCGCTGAAATTAAAAAAGAACGGATTATTGATAGATTTTTTCCTGAAGGAAGAAAACGCACTTCCCTTTATTAGAAATCTAAAGCGTTTTTCAAAAAACAGAGTGGCACACAATGTAGAGCTTAACTCTCCCGGGGATATAACACCGGCTCTTAAAAAGTTATTAAAGAAATCTTATACATTATTCAAAGAGAAATAATAAGCATGAAACACGAACTTGTTAAAAAACACTACGATGAACACCTGGGCAGGATATACTCCTGGATGAGCGGGGATTTTTCAGAAGCAAAAGCCCGCTTTTTGAATCTTCTTACAGCACTAAAATGCGGCGGCTCAGGCGAGTACAAAACCGCGCTGGATCTTGGTGCCGGGCATGGCGTGCAGTCTGCCGTGCTGGCAGGACTCGGATACGCAGTCACTGCAGTTGATTTTAACGACCGCCTCCTGGAAGAACTCCGCCACAATTGTGCAGGACTTGGCGTTACGGAAGTAAATGCTGATATCATGGCATATACAAAGTTTGGAGATCGTAAGTTTGATACCATACTCTGCACGGGAGATACCATCACTCATCTGGAAAGTACTTCCGAAGTTCAGGAATTTCTGCAAAACTGCAAGGAGCTGCTCGCGGATGAGGGGCGGCTTATTCTCGGTTATCGTGATCTATCCGATAAAAAGCAGAATGCAGACCGTTTTATCCCCGTCCGCTCCGATGAAAAACGGATACTCACCTGTTTTCTGGAGTATTTTGATAGTCACATTCAGGTGCATGATATCTTTCATGAAAACACCGGCAAGGGCTGGGTTCTTAAAGTAAGCAGCTACCCTAAACTAATTCTGGAAGAAACTTACCTGCAGGGGCTGATTTCCAAAGCCGGCTTATATATACATGCAATGCATAAGTCTGCCGGAATGACTCACTTTGTCTGTACCAAATAGCTTATACAATCAAAATATTATTGAAGTGAAATAACATAATGATCAAAAATACCCTGCTCATACTGCTGCTGACCTGCTCTGTTCATGCGCAAAACATCATTACGCGTCTGCTTACGGAGATGAATGATTCCCTTGTTAATCATATCATTTCTGAACCGGACAGATATAAACTGCAGATTATATATACGGTTATAGACAGAAATGCAGATAACTCTCCCGTCTTCACCACACATACATTGCATGTGCAAAATGATTCATATTTTTATCCGGCAAGCACAGTAAAGTTCCCAGCCGCACTTCTTGCCTTTGAAAAGGTGCACTCGCTTGATGAGTACGGAGTCAATAAATACACCCGTCTTTCTATAGACAGTGCTTTCCCGGGCCAAACCAGGGTATTAAAAGATGCAACTTCTGAAACGGGATTCCCCTCCATAGCACACTATGCCAAAAAGATTTTTATTGTGAGCGATAATGATGCCTATAACCGGCTGTATGAATTCCTGGGGCAGGAATATTTCAACAAACGGCTGAAGGAGCTGGGTTACAAGAACACAACAATCTTTACCCGTCTGGCTCTCGGTGCTTCTGAAGAGTTAAACAGAAACACCAATCCGTTTCACTTTTACAACGGGGAGTCTGTTGTATATACTCAGCTGATGCAGACTAACCCAAATACCATCCGGCTGAACATGAAAGATTTGTACCAGGGCACCGGTTACCTGAAAGGTGATTCCATCCTGCCCGGTCCTTTTGATTTTTCAAACAAAAACTACTTCGCCCTGCAAGACCAGCACACTATGCTGCTGCGTTTGTTTTTCCCTGCTGCATTTAAGAAGAGTGAAATACCTGATCTTACCGAAGATGATTATAATTTTCTATATACCGCCATGTCCCGCCTGCCGAGGGAAAGTTCCAATCCGGTCTATGCACCATATGATGATTACCACGATGGGTATGTTAAATATTTCATGTATGGCGATACCAAGGATACCGTACCCCCTCACATACGCATATTTAACAAAGTAGGGCTCTCATACGGCTATCTTACAGAAAATGCATATATCATTGATACAAAAAACAACATTGAGTTTTTCCTCTCAGCCGTTATCCATGTGAACGATAATCAGATTTTTAATGATGGTGTGTATGAGTATGATAGCAAGGGCTTCCCTTTCCTTGGCAAACTAGGCAGGTGTATATATCAGCATGAACTGAAAAGAAAACGGGAAAGATCACCGGACCTTTCCCGCTTTATTATGGATTATTCCAAATGGAAATAGAAACTATCGCTTAGCGAGTCAGGTATAAACCGGCTCCCGGTCCAAGCGGTATGTCAAAAATTATCCAGACTATCAGCAGCGCCGTCCATATCAGGAAAAATACAAATGTATAAGGAAGCATGGTGGCAACCAAAGTACCTATACCCGCTTTCTTATCATACCGTTCCATAAAGGCAATCAACAGTGCAAAGTAGGACATCATCGGGCTGATGATGTTCGTAATACTATCGCCTATTCTGTATGTTGCCTGCGTCAGCTCCGGTGTATATCCAAGCAGCATAAACATCGGGATAAATACCGGCGCCATTAATGCCCACTTAGCAGAAGCACTCCCCATGATAAGATTTATTAATGCAGAAACAATGATAAAGCTGATCATCAGCGGTATATCTCCCAAGCCGGAGTGTTTCAGTACCTCAGCCCCCTGCACTGCCACTATAATACCGATATTAGACCAGTTAAAGTACGCTACAAACTGAGCTGCAAAAAATACAAGAACGGTATATGAGCCAAGTGTTTCAAGAGATTTGGACATACTCTTTACAACATTTGCATCATTTTTAAATGTTTTGGCGCCAATGCCGTAAGCAACACCAACAACCAAGCCGCCAAGAAATATAAATGCAACTATGCCGGACATAAACGGTGAGTGCAGCACATCAAATGTTTTGGGATCACGCAGAAAACCCTGTTCGGGGATAACTCCCCATGCCAGCACACCGCAAAAAACCACACTTGCTATCGCAGAATATATAAGCCCCTTCTTTTCATCGGCATCTAATTGTTTAATCTCTTCTGTCGTTCCCTCCCCTTCATATTTACCAAGCC
>CAYYJL010000015.1:6018-14572 GCA_964472245.1 uncultured Ignavibacteriaceae bacterium
CCATCTGCGTAAGAATCCTGTGCAGCCCTTCAATTGATAAAAGATTTACAGGTTTTATTTCCGCCCCTGTACCGGGATGAATCACGGAAATTCCTGTTAACGATACTAACCAGGAAATAATGATAACTAATAATGAAATGCCTGCAAAAAGTGTTACAGGATGAGGCAGTGCGTTGCCTGCTTTTTCTATAAAAGACAAAAATTTAGAGAGAAAAGAAGTTTTTGTGGTCGTCGAATTCTCCATTGCAACCTTTCGAGTGAGTAAATAATAAAAAGCCCCGTTAAGGCGGGGTATTGCAAGATACAAAACAAACCCACTACAATTCAAGTGCTAAAGTAGGGTCGGCATCCTGCCGACCATTCAGGCAGAGATAATAGTATCCTGCAAATGGGTATACGGTAACAAACGTTTGCTGCCAACCGCATTGGGATTTTCCTCAATCGTACACCTGCCGACCAAGATTAATTAGAGACGGCGAAATAAATGGTATAATAAATCCTGCTTTTACGGCTGGGGATATATTTTAGGAAATTAGAAAAAATGGATAAACTGTACTTCTAGTTCGAATCGGAAAGGTTGTGTCTTTTACGGGACACTTAACCATATTCCTAAATATATGTTCTGGAAATATTAAATCCCTTACGAGATAAAAGAGAAAATATGGCCAGTTAACAAATCAGGTAAAATATTTATATAAATCTCCCGCAGGAAGAAAATGTTTCTAGAAAATTGAATGATCAAAAGATACCTTGTCCCGTCAGGGACAAAACTTTTCGCTTGTGTAAAACCTTGTAATTATTTTAGGGACAGCAAATCCAAAGGGTTATGATGTAACTCATAGTCAATTCATTCAACTGCGAATTTTGTAATCTAAAACTCAAGGTATATACAAAAAAATCCTCCCATAGAGAGAGGATTTTTTTTATATCAATAAGTAAATCGCTTACTTCACATCAATATGCACGGGCTCAAGGTTCCAGATTTTTTCTGCATAATCCATAATGGACCTGTCACTGGAAAACTTACCCATACGCGCAACATTCAGGATGGATTTCTTTGTCCATTCATCGCTGTTTCTGTAAAGTTCACTTACCTTATCCTGGCAGTTTATATATGCGCGGTAGTCTGCAAGCAGAAGGTAATAATCAACGGAAAGCAATCCTTCTACCATCGGCTTAAAGATGCCCGGCTCTAGACGGTTAAAGTAATTGCCGGAAAGCATATCAAGAACCCTCTTGAGTTCCTGGTCTTTTTCATAATACTCTTTCGGGTTATAGCCGTTCTTTTTCATTTCTGCAACTTCATCGGAAAGAAGTCCGAAGATAAAAATGTTATCATCTCCAACCTCCTCGCGGATTTCCACGTTTGCACCATCCATAGTGCCGATAGTTAAAGCACCGTTTAATGCAAACTTCATATTACCGGTGCCGGATGCTTCCAGCCCTGCTGTGGATATCTGTTCGGATAAATCTGCCGCCGGAATAATTTTTTCAGCAAGTGTTACTGAATAATTCTTCAGGAAAATTACTTTCAGTTTATCCCCAACATCCGGGTCATTATTAATCACATCACTCAGGCAGTTAATCAGTTTGATAACCGATTTTGCCTGCACATATGCCGGGGCTGCTTTCCCTGCAAAAATAACCGTACGCGGAACTATGTCTATATCCGGATTATCCTTTATTCTGTTATACAGGGTAATCACATGCAGGCAGTTTAACAGCTGGCGTTTATATTCATGGAACCGCTTCACCTGCACATCAAACATGGAGTCAGGGTTAATCACAACATAATGTTCATGCTGTATATACTCAATCAGCTGCTTCTTGTTGCTCCATTTAACACTCTTCCAGCTTTCGGTAAATTTTTTGTCGGCAACATATCTTTCCAACCCGCGCAGTTTATCAAGGTTTGTTACCCATTCTCCGCCTATCTTCTCCTCAATCAACTGTGCAAGAAACGGGTTTGCTGTTTTTAACCACCGGCGCGGAGTGATACCGTTAGTTACATTCTTAAACTTTTCAGGGAATAATTTGTGAAAATGTGAAAAAATGGTTTTCTTGAGTATCTCGGTATGCAGCGCCGCCACTCCGTTGATATGGCTGCTGCCAACAATGGCAAGATTTGCCATTCTTATCCGCTTCTCTTTACCTTCTTTTATAATAGACAGGGAACTGATGATATCATCATCCTCGGTATATCTCAGGCGCACTTCATCTAAAAAGCGCTGGTTGATTTCATATATAATCTGCATATGCCGCGGCAGCAGATTTTCCATTATCTGTACGGACCACTCTTCCAATGCTTCAGGTACAACCGTATGATTTGTATATGCAAATGTTTTTGTGGTAATTTTCCATGCTTCATCCCACCCCAGATTCTCCTGATCCATCAGGATTCGCATTAACTCCGGTATTGCAATCACAGGATGCGTATCATTCAACTGTATAGATGTTTTCTCAGAAAATTTCCTGAAATCAGCATGGTTAATTTTATATTTACGGATAATATCCTGCAGGGATGCACTTACAAAAAAGTATTGCTGCTTCAAACGCAGAAACTTGCCTTCAACATAAGTATCATTAGGGTATAATACTTTGGATATATTCTCCGATAAATTTTTTGCTTCAACAGCTGCAAGATAATTACCGCTGTTAAAATCCTTAAAATCAAACTCCTGTGTTGCCTTTGCTGCCCACAGACGCAGATTGTTTACCGTATTATTTCCGTAACCCGGTACGGGTACATCATAACCTATTGCAAGTACGTCATCAGTATTCACCCAGCTGAAGTGCAGTTTGCCGCTTTCATCGGTAAATACTTTAACCTCGCCAAAAAATTGAACGCGGTACTTCAGTTCACGGCGCAAAATTTCCCACGCATTGCCGTAACTCAGCCAGTTATCGGGGTACTCAACCTGATTTCCGTTTTCTATCTCCTGCCGGAAAATACCATATTCATACCGGATACCGTAACCAAACGCAGGGAGTTCCTTAGTGGCCATGGAGTCCAAATAACAAGCAGCAAGCCGGCCCAGACCGCCATTGCCCAGTGCCATATCATTTTCAATCTCCATAATCTCTTCAAGGTGGTTTTCATCCTTAGCCAATATATCCCGGCACTCATCATAAAAACCCATATTGATAAGTGCATTCCCCATAAGCCGGCCCATCAAAAATTCGAGAGAAAGGTAATACACTCGTTTTGTATCACGCCTGTTATATACATTCTGCGTACGCAGCCACTTTCTGATTAAACGGTCCCGTACCGAAAGTGCAAGTGAGTAGTAATAATCCTGTTTGGTTGCCGTATGACGGTCTTTAACAAGAATAAATTCCATATGTTCAGCAAATTGATTTGCCAGAGAGTAGCTTTCAAGTTTTTCGCTGTCTGTAAAAAAGATTGATGTATCTTTTTTAGTATTTGCTTCATTTGATTTTGTTTTATCAGTTTTTTTCGCTGCCATGATATTCCTTCACCTTTAAACTGTTACCGGATATATAAAATCTTGTTCAATGGCCTTAAATGCCGTGCCTTGAGTATCTTTTTCTGAAATTAGAGGATTTGCCACGCGCCAGTCAATCCCGAGGTCTTTATCGCTGTATAAAATTGTTCTTTCATCATGTTTGCTGTAAGGTGCTGTACACTTATAATAAAAAATCGCCTCATCACTTAAAACGGAAAATCCGTGTGCAAAGCCGGGCGGAATCCACAGCATGGATTTATTTTCCCCGGATAACTCCACCATGCCGTACTGCCCAAATGTTGGTGAGCCAAATCGTATATCCACTGCAATATCCAGCACCATACCATGCAGCACCTGGCATAATTTACCCTGCACATTTTCCCCGACCTGATAATGCAGCCCTCGTATAGTCCCCTTTACAGAGCGTGATATATTATCCTGGAAAAAGTTGAACGGCAGATCAAATTTTTTGAATACCTCGGTATTAAAGCATTCAAAAAAATATCCCCGGTTATCGTTATAGACATCGTGTTCAATCAGTTTTAATCCCGGAATTTCCAATTCATGCACAGTCATAGCGCTTCTTCCCTATATACCTTCCTGCAAAACCCGTTCAAGATATGAACGGTACATACTCTTGGGGAGTGATTCAATAAGATCCCCAAATTCACTTTTCGTTATAAATCCTTTTGCAAAGGCAATTTCTTCTATACAGGCAATTTTAAGCCCCTGCCGTTCCTCAATAACGCCAAAAAAGTTTGATGCCTGCAGCAGTGCTTCGGGGGTACCGGTATCAAGCCACGCAACGCCGCGGCCTATTTTTTCTACCCGCAGCTCACCCCGTCTAAGGTACTCCTTGTTTACATCTGTAATTTCTAATTCCCCTCTGCCGGAGGGTTTTAGATTCTTGGAAATATCAATAACATCGTTATCATATATATATAAACCCGGCACTGCATAATTGGATTTCGGTTTTGCCGGTTTCTCTTCTATGGAAAGTACCTTGCCTGTATTATCAAACTCAACTATACCGTACCGCTCCGGGTCCGTCACGCGGTATCCGAAAATGGTTGCGCCGGATGAGGTATCAGCTATCGCTTTATATAAGAACTCAAAATCACCGTAAAAGATATTATCCCCCAGAATGAGGGAAACATGTTCTTTGCCTATAAAGGAGTCGCCGATAATAAATGATTCCGCAATACCGTTTGGTGCTTCCTGCCGGGCATACTGTATATCAAGCCCGAACTGTTTCCCGTCGCCAAACAGTTTTTTATACAAAGGAATTGTTTCGTCATTTGATATTATCAAAACTTCCCGTATACCGCCAAGGAGCAGAACGGAAAGCGGATAATATATCAGCGGTTTATCATATATAATAGTCAGCTGTTTGCTGTAAACTTTGGTAATCGGGTATAACCGGGATCCTGAACCTCCCGCGAGTATAATTCCTTTCATAGCTCCTTATTCTTCATTTAATATCTTTTGTTTTTGTACCAATGATACGCATGAGCAACAATTTCCTCAATGCCATACGTTGGCTCCCAGCCCAGTATATTTTTTGCTTTGGTATTATCCGCAACCAAAACAGCTGGGTCGCCTTCCCTCCTGCCTGCCGTCTCTACGGGAACACTCTTCTTCATCACTTTTTCACAGACAGAAACAATCTCCCGCACAGATGTTCCTTTTCCGGTTCCCAGATTCAGGATAATGCTGATGTTATTTCTGGATATATACTCCAATGCAGCAATATGTGCAGCCGCAAGATCCTCAGTATGTATATAGTCACGAATGCATGTTCCGTCCGGAGTGGGATAATCCTCCCCGAAAATTTTTACCGGCTTTCCGGTTTCAGCTGCTTCAAGCACCAGGGGGATTAAATGCTGCTCCGGCTCGTGACTTTCCCCCATGCTGCCATCCGGCGCGGCTCCCGCTGCATTAAAATACCGTAAAGATGCATAGCGTAAACTACCGGCTGCAGAAACATCAGCAAGAAATCTTTCCACCATTTGTTTGCTGGAAGCATATGGGTTTATCGGTTTAACCGGCTCATCTTCTGTAATGGGCACCTTTTCCGGATTGCCGTACAGGGAGCAGGTGGAAGAAAATACCAGTTTATGCACACCGCTTTCCGCCATTGCATGTACCAAAGCCATGGTTCCGGCGGTATTATTTCTATAGTATAGTGCCGGATTTTTTGTTGATTCCCCCACATATGCAAATGCCGCAAAATGGATAACCGCATCAATTTTATTTGTTTTCAGCACCGTTGGTAATTCGGGGCTGTCAATACTCATCTGAATAAATTCAGCATCAACCGGTACGGAAGCCCTGTTACCCCGGCTCAAATCGTCCAATACCACCACCCTATGCCCGGCTTTGAGCAAGGATGCGGCGGTTGCCGACCCAATATAACCGGCTCCCCCGGTCACCAAAACATTCATTTTTACCTGTTTTATTGCAAAATTTCGATTTTAATATGGTAAAATAGAGAAATCGGGAGTTTCTACCAATGAAAGACGGATGAATTAGATGTGATTTAGGGGGCAGAGCGGATTTTACGCCGATTTGCGGGATCTACAGCTTCATTCCGGCCGATTCAATTAAACCCCTGAATAAATCTCACCAACCCGGTTTTACTCTTCCTTCTCCTCTTCCTCTTTTGCTGCCGTTGCATACAGATAAATCTGATACCCGCGGTACATGCCATAGACCAGAACAATAGCGCCAAACCCAATCCGGAAATTTGCGTTCATATCAAGATACTCTGTTCCAAGCAGAAAGAACAAACCCGCCCCTATATATATTACCACCATTGCAATACCGAATAACTGTTTCATTTGCTGCATAAAATGCTCCTTATCTCTTTTTTAATGGTGATGATGTTCTTCTTCCTGTTCTGTTGTCTTTGCATCAGGGTTAAGAGCACATGGATGCTCCCTATTGCCTCTTTCTATCTGAATGGTAGAGTGTGCAATCCCGAACTTTCTCTTAAGGTCAGCACAGATATCCGTAAGCAGCTTGTCATCCGGTTTGCGGTCCGGCATAACAAGATGAACCGTCAGCGCTGTATCGGTGGTACTCATTGCCCATATATGCAAATCATGAATCTCTTGCACCCCCTCAATACCCCGGAGAAACTCCCGCACTTTAGTCAGGTCAATTTTTTCCGGAACAAAATCCATCGCAAGATTCAGGGAATCCCGCAGCACACCCCAGGTATTATATACAATCACTGCAACAATCACAAGACTTATCACCGGGTCAACAAAACCTAATCCCGTGTAATATATAACCAATCCGCTGATAACAACAGAAACGGAAATCAATGCATCAGCAACCATATGCAGATATGCCCCTTTTACATTGATATCATGCTCCTTATCCCGTAAAAACAGAAAAGCAGTTGCAGCATTTATTACCACACCTATGCCCGCCACCAGCATTATATCAGAACCGTTAACCGCAGGAGGTGCAAAAAATCTTTCAACCGCTTCAATGGCTATAACACCAGCCACTCCTAAAAGTAAAAAGGAATTGAACAAAGCCGCAAGTATGGTAGATCTCCTGTATCCGTATGTTTTATTACCCCCCGGTTTCAGCCCCGTCAGATATAAGGCAAACCATGCTGCCAGCAGACTGAACACATCACCAAGGTTATGCCCCGCATCAGCAAGCAGCGCCAGCGAGCCCGTCATAAATCCGTACCCGGCTTCTATTACTATATACAGCAGGTTTATCCCCACCCCTATGGCAAATCTTCCGCCTAAGGTATCTCTGTGAATATGATGAGAGTGCTGATGGGAGTGGCTGTGCATCTTTATAAACGCTCCCCTTTCAACTTCTCTTTTCGCATTCCGTTCAGCATCGCAGGAAAATTAGTTATTATGTTATCAACATTCAGTTCCAGCAGTTGATTCATATCCTCGGGGTCATTCACAGTCCAAACATGAACTTCCTTGTTATGACTGCGGGCTTTTTTGAGAAACCGCTTGGTCACGTTTCTTTTATGAACACTTAACAAAGGATGCGGCATTGTCATCACATCAAAGGAAGGCATAAAATAAAAAATCAGACCCGTTTTAACTGTGGGCACTATCTTTTTAATCCGGTCAATCAACGGTAGTTCAAAGGAGGTGATAACAACGGAATCCTCCACTTTTGCATTTTTAACCAGCGCAGCAACCCGTTCTGCAAGCTGCTGTTGGCTTCCGTTAAATTTCAATTCTATATTTAGCAGTATCCGCCCCCTGCAAAGCTCTATGATATCTTCTAGCAGCGGGATTTTTTCACCGCGGAATTTTTCATCAAACCAAGCACCTGCTTCCAAATCAGCAAGCTCACTAAAATTTGTTTCACGGATATTTTTCTTGAATCCCGTGGTCCGTTTCAGGTCTTCATCATGCAGAAGAACTATTCTACCATCAAGGGTTTCCTGCACATCAATCTCAACATACTCCGCCCCCGACCTTATTGCCTCCTCAATGGCAACGGCAGTATTTTCCGGAGCCGTGCCGGAAGACCCGCGGTGCGCTGTTATTTTTACCATAGGATTCTATACAATCCCGGTTTCGTTTCCGTACATAACCGGAAGAAAAAGTTCATAATCTTCGTAAAAACCAGATAAAAATCTTTGAATAACAAACTCAAATATAAAGAATGGCTCTCTTTATTTCTTTCCAAATTCAGGGAAATCTAACTGACTGGCTGAGTTATTCCCGTTAAAAACCGTCATTAGAGGTACATTAAACTACAATATTGCCGTTAATCTGCTTTTGTAAATCAGTATATTTGTACATAATCAGCAAATAACTTTAGAAATAGCTTGAGCAAACTGCTAAACCGCCTGAAAGCCCAAAGGGATAACCTTTCCAGCATACCGCAGGGAGTGGTAAAATTCTCCGCAGTCTTTCTCCCTCTTTCACGGTACATACTCGCTGTAATGGCACTCATCGCAGGGGTTACCATTATAGCAGAATACGGCTTTTATCTGCCGCGGGCATGGTCGCTTTTTGGCAACTCGATCCGCATGGTTATTATTGATGCGTACTTTTTTCTCTGGGTTATCCGCATTCTTGTTGTTGATA
>CAYYJL010000015.1:14672-15754 GCA_964472245.1 uncultured Ignavibacteriaceae bacterium
ATCAGTTTCCTTTTTCTGATTTTACTCGGAACCGGAATGCTTCTGGTTCCTAAAGCTACGGTCGCTTCCGGAATATCCTTTATTGATGCGCTCTTCACATCAACTAGTGCGGTTTGCGTAACAGGGTTAATTGTTGTGGATACAGGCAGCTACTTCACCTTTACCGGCCAGCTTGTTATTCTTTTTCTCATTCAGCTTGGCGGCCTTGGCATCATGACCCTCACAACGTTTATCGCTTTCCTTTTCAGCAATTCTTCAGAACTGAAGGAATATGCTACCCTAAGAGAAATGCTGGATGAAGAAACAACCGGTAAAATAAAGCGAACCGTCATCCTGATTGTGGTTATGACGTTTATCATAGAAGCAGCCGGCGCACTGCTTATATATCACTCATTAGACGGTACGCCGTATACAAACATGAAGGACCGTATATACTTTTCCATATTCCATTCGGTATCGGCTTTTTGTAATGCCGGTTTTTCACTGGAGCAGCAGGGGCTGGCTGTGCCGTACCTTTCCGTAAACGCTGTTTTCCTTTCTACCATTATGCTGCTGATTGTTGCAGGCGGATTAGGATTTCCTGTTCTCTCAAATCTTGGCAGCATCATGATACCTAAAAAAAAGAAAGCCGGGGCTAAACTCAAACGCCTCACTCTCCACTCTAAGATTGTCCTCAGTACAACTGCAATTTTATTGTTCAGCGGTGCAGTTTCCTTTTATATATTAGAATACAACAACTCACTCGCTCCGCAGAATGAATTCTCCGTATTCCTGCACGCTGCATTTCAGTCTGTTACGCTCCGCACCGCCGGATTTAACACACTGGATTTTTCTGCATTCACTGCCCCCACCTATTTTATTATGATATTTTTTATGTGGATCGGTGCATCCCCTGCTTCAACAGGCGGCGGAATAAAAACAACCACTTTTACGGTCGCCATACTTAACCTCATCAGTCTCGGGAGGGGAAGAAAATATGTTGAGCTTGACGGACGGGAAATTTCCGGTAATTCAATTATCAAAGCATTTGCTACTATAATCCTCTCTGTTTTTTTTATCGGGAGCGCAGTATTTGCATTGCT
>CAYYJL010000016.1:0-12974 GCA_964472245.1 uncultured Ignavibacteriaceae bacterium
ATATGCCAGAGAGAAGCTGTTTTTAATTATCTCGAGATCTGATCATATCCTTCATCCTGAACCTGCCATGAAGCTGGGCAAGGAATCCGGATGCCGCGTTAAGATATTTGAAAGCGACTGCGGTCATCTGGTTATTGGCTGTCAAATGGAGGAATCGCGTAATTTAATAGCAGAATTTTTAAAAGAGGGAAACTAAAGAGCAGGAGTATATACATTCCGCAGAAGGGCGGATGCCCTCCTGCAGGGAAAATTTTTATTATGCGCGGGCCAACTGACGGAGTTTCGCGATTCTTTCTTCCATCGGGGGATGGGTAGAGAATAATTTAGCAATCCCGCCGCCGATGAGCGGTGATACAATGAACATATGCGCAGTAGCCGGTTTTGCATCCTGCATGGGGCGCACTTCGTTTGCGCGGGAAAGCTTGTTCAGCGCTGAAGCAAGGGAAAGGGGATCCCGGCTAATGGCGGCACCATCAGCATCTGCAGCAAACTCACGGGAACGTGAAATTGCCATTTGCAGCAATGTCGCAGCTATTGGGGCAAGGATTATCATCAGCAATCCGCTTATTCCGTTGTTATCATCACGGCTTCCTCCGCGGGAAAACATTGCTGCCCATCCCGCCATCTGAGCCAAAAATGTAATTGCTGTTACAAAGGAGGCAACAATACTGCCGGTGAGAATATCCCGGTTTTTAATATGTGCGAGTTCGTGAGCAATAACCCCTGCCAGTTCTCTTGAATCCAGCACACGCAGTATTCCTGTAGTTACGGCAACCGCTGCATTTTCGGGATTTCTTCCTGTTGCAAAGGCATTGGGGGTTTCGCTGTCCATCACATAAACCTTTGGCATAGGCAGGCGGGCATTATTTGCCAAATCTTCAACCATTTTGTAAAGCTGGGGGACATCTTGCGGGCCAACTTGTCTTGCCCCGTACATTTTCAGCACAATTTTATCGGAGAACCAATAAGAGCCAAAATTCATGACCAATGCCATAATAAAGGCAAAAATCATCCCGGATTCACCACCGAGCATCCCGCCAACGGTAACAAACATTACCATTAATGCGGTCATCAGAAAAACAGTTTTTAAGGTATTCATAGTTTCTATTTCATTTTGAATTTAGTAATAAGACGAAAACATTTAGTAAAGGTTTCAGGTTCCTATTCCTTGGTAACCAGCTTTAACCCCACAATACCAACGCAAATAAGGACTATAAAAAACATCCTTGCTGCATCCTTCGGTTCCTCAAAGAGGAATATTCCGGCAATTGCCGTACCTACTGCGCCGATTCCGGTCCAGATGCCGTATGCAGTCCCCAGCGGCAGAAATCTGAGTGAATATGCGAGCAGACCCATGCTGGCAATCATGCAGACCAGTGTAAAAATGGAAGGGTAGAGTTTGGTGAAAGATTCTGAATATTTCATGCCCACTGCCCAGGCAACTTCAAACAACCCTGCTACAATTAAAATTATCCAGTGCATTTTACTTTTGTCCTACATATACTATGAACGATTCGGAACCGGGTAATACTTCAATAAACCGGGTCACATTATTTTTTACTGCCTTTAACATAAAGGGTTTGGAACACGCAGCAGTTATTTTATATGATGAGCCGCTTCTTTCTGCTAACAGGGAAATTTTTTCACCGGCAAGAGTAAAATTCTCCAGGCCGACAATATCTTCATCAGGGAGATTCCAGACAATGGTATTATTTACTCCGTCAACATATATACCGATAATATAATCCATCAGCATACGGACCGGGCCAAGTGCTGACCAACCGGTGAAATCCTGCCGGGAGTAGAATGTGTTATCCCATCTGGTGGCTGGCAGTTCAAGATCCGGGGAGTAACACTCCCAAATGGTATTATATTTATCCTGATAACGTTCCTCATACGGAATTTGTTCCGGTTTCAATTTTGCTGAGGCATAAACGCGGTATATATTCGTTAAGTGATTAAGTGCAAGCTCCCTTGCTTTTTCAAACTTGCCGTTTGCCTCAAGCCCCTTAACAACCATAAAATTTGTTGGTGCCCACACTCCGCCGCGCCAGTAGAGTCCGCGGGAAGAATAGAGAGAATCGGAAGCAGAGAGTGCCGGGAGGCGGTGCTTCCTTCTGAAGTATCTCGGGTTGTCTATATCGCTGAGTATCTGTTCCAACCGGTTACCGGTTGCTGCTCCGGAGAGAAGAGTCCAGAATCCGCCGATATGCCGCACACCTGTGTGTTTACCTGATCGTGCAAGATCGGAATAACATTTGTTTTCGGTATCCCATAGAAACGTGTTGATATTTTTATTGATAGAGTCACGCAGCCGGGTAAAATGTATATGATCCTCAGTATATCCATTGAGTGATGCCATTTGCTGCATAATACCAGCGGTAAAGGCAATTTGTGCGGAAAAATCCACCCATGCGGCTTTTTCCATGTTTGGACGGGGGATATTATCCATTCCGCTGCCAAGGGGTGTTGTGAAATACAGACCCGGATATATATCCGACTCGCAGTTTTTTAATATCCACTGCAGATATTTTTTAAGTGACGGGTAAACCTGAGTGATTCTGGATTTATCCCCTGTGTAAAGATAGTAATCATATTCAGCCCAGGCAAACAAGGGAGGGTTTATCATTGGTTCTTCACTCGTGGGTTCGGCTGCCATTGTACCGTCCGACTCGTTATATACTCTTTGTATATATCCGTCAGGCCGCTGCTTGCCGTAAAAGTTGTCCAACGAGACGACGGAAGGAAATGTACCGTTCAGCGGTGATGTGAAAAAGGTCATAAAAGCTGTATCCCACTGAAATATGAGATCATTAAAGCCCTCATCCATATATTCCGGAACAAAACCGTTTTGTGAAGTACCCTGTGCTATTTTCGCCTGAGCCATTCTGAGTGCTTCATAGTACAACTCTATATATTCTGGATGTGCAGGGAGTATCGGTTTGGGGAGTTTTTCTGCCGGAATTTTTGCAGCACTTTGTTTTCTCTTTGGAACGGGCGGATTGCCGGCTTTAAGAACCGAGTTAAATCCATCCCCGCCATCGGGGAATTTAAGGGGATTCTCAGGATCGCTTATCCAATTGCCATCAACAATAAACTTATAATAATGGTAACCCGAAGGCATGGCAATCTCTGCAGTCCAGGAGTTGCCTCCTTGTTTCATCTGGATACCCATGCTGCTCCAGTTTGTGAATGTTCCAGTTACGGCCACTTTTTGCCCCTCGCCGGTATAACGGAAAACAACTGTAACTGAATCAGCCAGAACGCCGATACTTGTAAAAGTTAAAATTACAAATAATAAACGTTTCATTTATACTCCGAAACATCCGGTGGATTTTGCCAGTCAACCGGACCCACGGCAAACCGGTATTTTAACGCAGGCAATACCCAGCCGCCCCACGCTTTTTGAAAATAGTTGTAAACTTCCGTCCATTTTTCCCCCTGCCCAAAACCGCCTGAAACAAAGTGCACCTGTGTCTTATTTCCTTCAACGGGGTAGAACATTACTTGAACATAGAGCAGCTGCCCTCTGATGGATGGCTGATAGGGAGTGGCCGTCCAGGTGAAGGTGAGCATTTTATCCGGCTCATAGCTTAAAATAAACATGGAGTCAGCACCTTTTTGCCCCGGTTCTGCGTCCGGAGCAAAATAAATCTCGTACGCCCCGCCGATTTTCAGGTCAATTTTTCCCCCCGGTGCAAAAAATGTACGGATACCTTCTGTGGTCGTCCATGCCTTATAGACCTCCTCAACGGGTGCGTTGACCGTTGTTGATAATTGTATCAATCTGAGGGGATTATTGTCAGTTTGAGCAGCAAGAGTTACAGTAAAGAAGAGCAGCAGTATAAAAAGTCTCATATTCCGGAGGAATCCTTTGCCTGATTATGGAAAAATTGTTGAAGCAAGATACGTGAAGGAGTGGATAAATAGCAAAAAACTGTAAAAAAGCTGCTGTGTTTCAAATCAATTTTAAGTTAAATCGTGCAGAATACCATTCTCAATCTTGGGAAAAGTTCGCTCGGATATGTATATTTAAAGTCGTTTTAATTTAGATTTCGCCGAAAATACATAGGTATTTTAAGTCCGGCAGTTTTTAGAACTATTTTGGTTAATAACATGAATCATCCCCTTCCCAAAGACCTGAACCAGATTACCATTGGTATTATAGGTTTAGGTTACGTTGGTCTCCCCTTAGCAGTTGAATTTGGTAAAAAATATAAAGTAATAGGATTTGATATTAACAAAACCCGTATCAGTGAATTAAAGTCGGGTATTGATAAGACGCTTGAAGTTACCACTGAAGAGTTAAAAGAAGCGAATGGGTTAAAGTTTTCATTTGATCTTGAAGATATAAAAAGAGCAAATTTGTACATTGTTACAGTTCCAACTCCTGTGGATAATTACAAGATACCTGATTTGACCCCGCTGATTAAGGCGAGTGAAACCGTTGGTAAGGTGCTCTCAAAAGGGGATATCGTGGTGTATGAATCAACCGTGTACCCCGGCTGTACTGAGGAAGACTGCGTTCCTGTGCTGGAAAATTTCAGCGGGTACAAATTCAATCAGGATTTTTACTGTGGTTACAGTCCGGAGCGTATTAATCCGGGAGATAAAGAACACCGCGTCAGTACGATTAAAAAAATTGTGAGCGGTTCCACGCCGGAAGTAGGCGAACTGCTTAATCGGTTGTACCAGAGTGTTATTGTAGCAGGTACACACCTTGCCCCTTCTATTAAGGTAGCCGAGGCAGCAAAAGTTATTGAAAATGCACAGCGTGATATTAATATTGCATTTGTGAATGAACTTTCCATGTTGTTTGAACTGATGGGTATTGATACGCTTGATGTATTGGAAGCGGCCGGCACCAAATGGAATTTTCTCCCTTTCAGGCCGGGACTTGTGGGTGGTCACTGTATAGGAGTTGATCCTTACTATTTAACCCATAAAGCTGTGAGTGTTGGATATAACCCTGAAATTATTCTTGCGGGAAGAAGAATTAACGACGGCATGGGACCATATGTTGCGGGCCGTTTAGTAAAACTGATGATTAAAAAAGAGCACAAAATTAACCGTGCAAAAGTATTAGTCCTGGGCATCACCTTTAAGGAGAACTGCCCGGATATACGTAACTCCCGTGTTATTGATATCATCAATGAGCTGAACCAGTTCGGCTGCAATGTGGATATATACGACCCATGGGCAGATAAAGAAGAAGTTAAACATGAATACGGCGTGGATATACTGGATGCCGGAGCTGACTTATACAGCGCCGGTTACACAGGAATTGTACTGGCAGTATCACATTCTAAGTTTAAAGAACTGGATCTCGAATCATTCAGAAAATCAGGAGCAGTTGTTTACGATGTAAAGGGTATTTTGGATAAAAATTTGGTAGATGGCAGGTTATAGTATATGTCCCAAAAGAAATTTCTCGTAACCGGCGGAGCCGGATTTATAGGTTCCAATATTGTTGAGGAACTCATTAAAAAGGGCCATGCAGTCAGAGTATTGGATAACTTTTCTACCGGTAAAAGAGAAAATCTAAAACCATTCGCAGACGATATTGAAGTTATTGAAGGTGATATCAGAAGTTATCATCTGGTACTGCAGGCAACTAAAGGAATAAACACAATATATCATGAAGCAGCTCTGCCTAGTGTTCAGCGCAGTATTGACGACCCTATTACCAGCAGCGAAGTTAATGTAAGCGGAACCCTTAATATACTGGAGGCGGCACGCGAAAACGGCGTTGAAAAAATTGTATTCGCTTCTTCATCATCGGTGTATGGAGATAATCCTGAACTCCCCAAAAATGAAGATATGAAAGCAAATCCGCTTTCACCATATGCTGTTTCCAAACTTGCCAGCGAAAAATACTGTGCGGTCTTTTCAAAGATATACGGTTTGCAGACGGTTTCCCTGAGATATTTTAATGTATTCGGCAAAAGGCAGGACCCAAACTCTCAATATTCCGCTGTTATCCCGCTTTTCATCACGAAAATAGCAAAAAATGAACGCCCTATTATATACGGCGATGGTGAGCAGAGCAGGGATTTTACCCATATTGAAAATGTGGTGTATGCAAACATGCTGGCATCTGAAAATATCAGCGAACATGGTCTTGCTATGAACTGCGCCTGTCATGACAGGATTACCCTGAATCAGCTGGTGAAAGAAATTAATACGTTGATTGGAAAAAGTATTGAACCGATTTATGCTAATCCCCGGTCCGGTGATATACGGCACTCATTTGCCGATATATCTTTAGCAGAGAAAAAACTCGGTTACGTACCCAAGGTGAGTTTTATTGAAGGACTAAAAAAGACGATAGAAAGTTATGTATAGTAAATTAAATATCGGAGTAGTTGGCTGCGGAAAATGGGGAATAAACCATGTAAACACAGCTTACAAGCTCCTTGGCAAAAATCTGCGTGTCGTATGTGATTTTAATTCCTTAGCCGCAGTAAAGGTAAATTCCATTTCCAGTGATATACGGTTTACCACAAAACTGGAAGATTTGACAAGTGATAGTGAACTTCATGCGGTCATTGTAGCAACACCCGCCGAAACCCATTTTGATACAGCCCAAAAGCTTATTGAAAGCGGAAAACATGTGTTAATTGAAAAGCCGATTACGCTTAATTCCGCCGATGCACTGGAACTTATCCGCCTTGCAGAAAAGCATCAGGTGCATATTATGGTGGGCCATGTTCTGCTTTATCATCCGGCTATTGTCCGCCTTAAAGAGCTGATAGATGAAGGAAAAATCGGGAAGCTGCAATATATATACAGCAACCGCCTGAACCTGGGCACTATTCGCAGCGAAGAAAATATTCTCTGGAGTTTTGCTCCTCATGATATTTCCGTGATACAATTTCTGACCGGAACAAATCCTGTCATGGTTGATGCAAAAGGAGCAGATATTATCCAGACCGGAATTGAAGATACAACATTCACCTACCTGGTATATCCAAATAACGTTCATGCTCACATTTTTGTGAGCTGGCTGCATCCTTTTAAGGAGCAGAGACTGGTTGTTATCGGCGATAAAGGAATGTTTGTTTTTGAAGATAGTCTCAAAACTGAAAAGTTGAAGTTTTATCCCAAGGGCTTCAAAATGGTTAACGGTCAATATGAAAAGTTTGATTCTGATTATGAAGTGATTCATTTTGAAGCCATACAGCCGCTCCAGGCAGAACATGAACATTTTTATGAGTGTGTACTTCATAACAAAGCACCGCTTTCCGACGGGAAACACGCTCTGGAAGTTCTTAAGGTTCTTGAGATGGCTCAGGAAAAATTAGAAATTCTTAATCAATTATAATTGAGATTTGTTCTACGATATCCCCAAACTATAACTCTGAAAGAAAATAATGGACAAGAATTATTATGTAAATGAATATGCCGTAGTAGATGACGGTGTTGAAATTGGTGAAGGATCAAAAGTATGGCATTTCAGCCATGTGCAGTCCGGCTCCAAGATCGGTAAAAAATGTATTTTAGGCCAGAACGTTAACGTTGGTAATAATGTTAACATCGGCAATTTTGTGAAAATTCAGAACAACGTTTCTGTGTATGAAGGTGTGGAACTGGGTGATTATGTTTTCTGCGGACCTTCCATGGTGTTCACCAATATATTAGACCCGCGTTCTAAATATCCACAGGTCGGTGCGGCATTCTATAAAAAGACAATTGTAAAAGAAGGTGCTTCACTGGGTGCTAACAGTACCATTGTATGCGGACACAGTATCGGACGTTTTGCCTTTGTTGGTGCAGGTGCCGTTGTTACAAAAGATGTTCCTGATTTTGCTTTGGTTGTCGGCAATCCGGCACGTATAATCGGCTGGATGAGTGAAGCCGGTCAGAAATTACAATTTGATAAGGAAGGTTTTGCTTCCTGCTCCAAATCCGGTAAAAAGTATCAATTTGTTGATGGAAAGGTTATTGAGGTAGAATAAATGAAAGTACCATTGTTAGATCTTCAGGCGCAATATAAAACCATGAAGAAAGAGATTGATGAAACACTCGTTCGAGTGGCTGAATCTCAGTATTTTATCATGGGCCCGGACCTTGAAAAAATGGAAAAAGAAATGGCAGAATACCTTGGCTGCAAATATGCCATAGGTGTTTCTTCCGGTACTGATGCGTTATTAATTGCATTAATGGCTATTGATATACAGCCGGGCGATGAAGTAATTGTACCCACCTATTCGTTTTTTGCTACCGCAGGCGTAGTTGCCAGATTAAATGCTGTGCCTGTATTTGCAGATTCCGATCCTGTTACTTTTAACATTGATCCAAAAGATATTGAAAAAAGAATCACTCCTAAGACCAAAGCAATTGTTCCGGTTCATTTGTACGGACAGAGTGCAGATATGCCTGCAATTATGGCGATTGCAAAGAAACACAATCTTAAAGTGATTGAAGATGGTGCGCAGGCAATCGGAGTTCAGTATGTGGACGGTACAAAAGTAGGAAACTTCGGAGATATCGGATGTTTCTCCTTCTTCCCTTCAAAAAATCTCGGATGTTTTGGTGACGGCGGATTGGTAACAACCAATGATGATACTATGGCTGAAAAACTGAGAATTCTCCGTGTACACGGCGGAAAGCCAAAATACTTCCACAAAATCATCGGCGGCAATTTCCTATTGGATGCCATACAGGCAGCAGTGCTGAGTGTAAAGCTTCCGCATCTTGACGGCTGGAGTGAAAAAAGAAGAGAAAACGCTTCCTTATATACATCACTTTTCCTGAAGAGCGGTCTTGCTGAAGAAGAGGGTAGAACGGCATTTGATGAGAAGAATAAGGTTCTTCTTCCCAAAGCGCTCTACAAAAAAGACGGTGTGACCAATTATCATATATATAACCAGTATGTTATCCGTGTAAAAAAACGTGATGAACTGCGTAAGTACTTGAATGAAAAAGGTATCGGTAATGAAGTATATTATCCTGTGCCGTTTCATAAGCAGGAATGTTTCGGATATCTGGGTTACAAAGCAGATGATTTTCCGGTTGCAAACAGCTGTGCAAATGATTCCGTAGCAGTTCCCATTTATCCTGAATTAACCACAGAACAGATTACTTACGTTGTTGATACTATTGCGGAATTTGTCAAAGCTAACAGCTGATAAACGCAGAATTCTACAATAATAAATAAGTATAACTTTAAGGAAACAATATTAAGACAATTGATATGACTGCCCCCGAAAACGGGGGCAGTGTTGTAAGAACAGAAACGGACAATATACGCTCTAACCCGGCACACAGTACGTTTATTAATGAGGCACTGCGGGAGATGGTGTATCTTATGGTGCTCTACGGTTTAACGGTATTCGGTGTTTACTTTCTCCCGGAAGTAATGAAGCCGCAGTTCTTTCTTGCTGTTTTAATTATTTCATTCCTTTCCAAAAAAAATCAGGTGTGGCTGGCTTATCTGCTTGTTATTCTGGAACCGCCGCTGTATCTGTTTTCCAATCAGGCGCTCGAATCAGCTGATGCCCTGCCGATATACAAAATTTCTGCCGGATTATCTTTTGCTTATTATGATCTGCTGATGATTGTTTTGCTGTATAAGTTTGTAATACTGGTTAAGCAGAAGTACCGTGTTCAGCTGACCGGATCATTTAAACTTATGATAGTATACATAGTTGTTGTTACAATACCTATCTCCTTTCTTTTTAACACAACCCTTAATAAGATTGTGGGATACGGCCGGCCCTTTGTTTATTATATTTTTATATTGGTCTTTTCTCATCTCATTAAAGATAAAAAAACATTTGCCAAGT
Source organism: uncultured Ignavibacteriaceae bacterium (assembly GCA_964472245.1). Lineage (GTDB taxonomy): Bacteria > Bacteroidota > Ignavibacteria > Ignavibacteriales > Ignavibacteriaceae > H2-BAC3. The sequence continues at coordinate 9,789 of CAYYJL010000016.1, forward strand.
TCGGGTATGCGTTGTTCCCCCTGCTTGTTTTATCTCTGATAGATCAGATATATTACATTATAACCGCCGGTGATCATCTTTTTACTTTGATCGGTATAACTTATGCATCCTCTTCAAATTTTGAATTGTTGACGATTGGTGAGGAAGGTATCCGCTCCTTGTTTACCGGAACGCCTATTATTCTGTTCATGCTTATATTCTCAATAATGATCTTTAATGATAAGGAAGTCAGGTTCATTCCTCCTTCATTAATCTTATCCATTACACTCCTGGCTATATTTCTTTCCGCTACCCGGTCACTGATTGCCATGTCGGTATTTGTGGCTGTGGGTTATATATTGTGGTCAGGCAGGATTACCAAAGTACTCCCAAGATTTATCGGATTCGGAACTATTGCAATGGTTATCCTTTTGAATTTTGGCTTTATAAGCACGGAAAACCTGCAGGCGATTCTTTTTGAAAGATTTTTACCGGCATATGATGCTCTCGCCGCAGGAGAACTGCAATCTTTTGATACTGCCGCAGACAGGTTTAACAATGACCTTCCCAAATTGATGCAGGGCGTTGAAAACAGTCCGTTGATTGGGGTTGGGTTTTCACTGATATATGCAGAGCATAACTCCGATGACCTGGGTTTTCCGAATGCAATCCTGGCATTTGGATATGCAGGGTTCATTCTCGTATTGTTTATATTATTCAGGACACTATTCCGGTATAAAAAAGTACATGATACTTTACCTGACGGAAGTGATAAAAATGCAATGAAGGGTGTTGTGCTTTTTTTAGCAATGACATTAATCGGATATTCAACTACTTATGATTTTTTCACTCTGCTTCAGGCCAGAATATATCTTGTTGCTATTATATTATCTTATGGTGAACTCGTTTACCGTGACTATCTACTCTCTGAGCAAAATTCCGTTTCTAAAGCGTAATTCAATTTCCGGATACCAATATCAACGATTTTTCACTTAAGCAATATCGCAGGTATATAACAGCATTGCAGTCAAATCTTGGAAATAGTACAAGATTTGACCGGTTGTTCACTTCCCCTGCTCTAATGGAAAACTTTTGGGCAATCCGGCATGATGTAGACCGCAAGGTTAATAACTCTTTCCGTATGGCTGAAGTAGAAGCGGAGCTTGGACTTAAGAGTTGCTATTATTTCAGGACCCGTCCTCATGTCTTTAAGCCGGAAATTATAAAAGCAATTGCCGGTATGGGACATGAAATAGGATATCACTATGAATGTCTGTCTGATACAAAAGGGGATATACCGGCCGCTATTGAAGATTTTGCACGTAATTTGGAAATGCTCAGGAAATATGCCGATGTAAAAACTTGCTGCATGCACGGCAGACCCATGCTGAAGATAGATAACCGTGATATGTGGAAATCACCTGAGAACCATGCACTGCTGAAGGAGAGGTTTGGCTTGCTCGGTGAATTATATCTTGATATTGATTATTCCGATATAGCATATATTACCGATTCCGGCAGAAACTGGTCAACCTCACGAGGCAATGTACGGGATAATACCAACAGCAAGGTAACACCGGAGTTTAAGTCCGGAGCGGAGCTGCTGCAATACTTTGAACAAAAGCCGCACTCACGGCTTGTCTTTCAGATTCATCCTGAGCGCTGGGATGAACATTTGCCTGCCTGGCTGCTGCAATTTGCTAAAGATACTGCAACTGCAAATATTAAGAACGCAGTTAAACTGTTCCGCGGCAAAAAGTAGTATATACTAAATTTTCTCCCGGAAATTAAACTCTCCAATTGTAAACCACTCAGCAAATTTGCGGTTGAATGTTTTATAAGATTCGAATACTTTTTTGCTGAACGCATCTGAGGAAGTGATTTCGTTTATTACCTCTGCGCTTTTTTGCTTTAATGCATCAAGAACTTCATCGGGATATCGGAGTATTGTTATGCTTGATTCCTCTTTCATCTTTTCAAAATATTCCTGATTTTTAAGAAAAGCGAGTGCTGTTGAATTGACCAGGTTTTCACCAGCTGCATATTTTATCATCTCTTTATATTCTGCAGGAAGATTTTCATATGCCTGCTTATTTACAATCAGTTCAATAACTCCTGTTGGTTCATGCCAGCCGGGATAGTAGTAGTATTTCGCAATTTTGTGAAACCCCATCAAATAATCATGATAGGGTCCAATCCATTCAAGAGCATCTATAACACCCCGTTCCAGGTTAGTATATAACTCCGCACCGGGAGAAAGTACCGTTGTGCCGCCAGCTTTAGTTATTATTCTGCCGCCAAGACCCGGGATGCGCATCTTCAGCCCTTGTATATCGCTCACTTTATCAATTTTCCTGTTAAACCAGCCCCCCATCTGGCCGCCGGTATTGGCAATAACAAACGGCATGAGGTTAAAGTCACCATATAGTTCACGCATTAAATCAATACCGCCGCCGTAAAACAGCCAGGCATTTACTTCAGTCGTATTCATGCCGAACGGTACAGCTGAAAAAAAAGAAGCTGCAGGAATTTTTCCTGCCCAGTAGTAGGGGGCACTGTGTCCCATTTCCGCAACGCCTTGTGAAACAGCATCGAATGTTTCAAACGGAGGTACCAGTTCTCCGCCGCCATAAACCTGAATGGTAAATGAGCCGCCGGACAGCCGGGAAATGGCCTGAGCGAAGCTTTCGGCAGATTCCCCAAGTATCGGAAATTTCGGGGGCCAGGTTGTTACCATCTTCCATTCAATCTTTTTGCCTGTATGGACTGCCGGACCTTCCCCCTGCTTTGTCCCGCAGCCATAAATAAGAGCTCCACCGGCCACTAATGCTCCGGATTTGATGAAATTCCTGCGATTTGAAGACATAATCACCTTAAAAATATTAATTGTAAGTTAATTCACTCTTTTTTCAGTTCAATTTTTCTATTAAGCGTATAATGCCGAAATTTACAATAGTGTTTTTTCAAATTAAGTGATAATTTTCTATATTCATAGTATGGCAGAAAAAAGGGCAGAATCAAACAACAGGATAATTCCAGACCGGCAGGCCATCAATGAATTTTTTACTTCAATTGGCGGATTGTTCCGCTTTACCATGATGTTCTTTAAGGGAGTATTCGTCCCGCCTTATGAGTTTTTCGAGATACGGAAACATATGGATGAACTTGGTGTTAAAACATTGCCGATTGTCAGCGTTACCGGAATCA
>CAYYJL010000016.1:12984-15533 GCA_964472245.1 uncultured Ignavibacteriaceae bacterium
GCGCTTCAGAGTAACCCTGTTTTGGCAAGGTTTGGGGCTGAATCATTTTTGCCAGCCATGGTATCACTTTCGGTTGTTCGCGAACTTGGTCCTGTTATTACTGCGCTTTTATTTGCAGGCAGGGTGAGCAGCGGTATTGGTGCCGAACTTGGCTCCATGAGAGTTACAGAGCAAATTGATGCAATGGAAGTTTCTGCCATCAACCCGTTTAATTTTCTGGTAATAACCAGAGTTGTTGCCTGCACAATAATTCTTCCGGTATTAACAGTCTATGTAATTGTGCTCAGCATTTTTGGAGCATATATAGCTGTAGTGATAGTACAGGATACAACTTTCTCATTATATATTGCTTCCGTTATTGATGTTGTTAAGTTTACTGATTTGATTCCGGGAGTAGGAAAAACTTTCTTTTTTGGATTCATAGTAGGCATGGTCGGTTCTTATAAAGGATATACTGCAACAAAAGGAACAGAAGGTGTTGGAAAAGCTTCCACGACTTCTGTGGTTATGGCTTCACTTTTGATTTTAATTATGGATATGATTTTAGTCCGTGTCACACTTTGGTTATGGCCGATGTAATGGTAGAAATAAAAGATGTCTATAAAAAATTTGGTGATTTTGAAGTCCTTAAAGGCGTTTCCGTTTCCGTAACGGAGGGGAAAAATCTTGTTATTTTTGGAAAAAGCGGTACGGGGAAAAGTGTACTTTTAAAATGTGTTGTGGGTCTTTTATATCCGGACAAAGGAAACGTAACAGTTTATGGCAAGGATATCTTAAAATTATCAGTAAAAGACCTTAATGCTCTCCGCTTGACGATGGGTTTTTTATTTCAGAGTGCGGCATTGTATGATTCTATGACCGTTCGGGAAAATCTGGAGTTTCCATTGAGGAAAAACTTTCCGTTTACCAAAGGTGAAGTTACAAAGAAAGTTGAACGGGCACTTGATATGGTTTCTCTGAGCAGCGCAATTGATAAAATGCCCTCGGAGTTATCAGGTGGTATGAGAAAACGCATTGGTCTTGCGCGCTCTATTATCACAGAACCAAAACTTATGATGTTTGATGAACCCACAACCGGGCTTGACCCCATAACAACAAAAGAGATAAGCCAGTTGATAAGAGATTTACAGACTGAATTAAAAATGACTTCACTGATTGTTACGCACGATCTTATCTGCGCAAAAATTATTTCAGATTATTCCATTGTACTCAGAGATGGAATAATATACTATGAAGGCAAACTTGACGGATTGATGAATTCCGAGGATGCTTTTTTACAAAACTTTTTCAGTTCTGAGTTCATTGAGGATAAAACCGGAGTTTAAATGGCACAGGGTGCAAATAATTTAAGACTTGGCATATTTGTAATTATCGGGACTGCATTAGTAATTCTGATCGTATTTTTAGTGGGGAGTAAGGATGCATTATTTTCTAACACATACACAATATCCGCATATTTCAAAGATATCGGAGGATTGAGAAACGGCGCACCGGTAAGGTTGAGTGGAATTTCGATAGGTTCAGTTTCCCGTGTAATGTTTACAGGTGATGCAAGCGGCAAAGTTGAAGTTCAGATGAAGATCTCTGAAGATGCAATGAAATTTCTAAAAACGAGTACCAGGGCTACAATAGAATCCGAGGGGTTGGTTGGAAATCAAGTTATTGTCCTCGAGATAATCAGTGATAATTCTGAACCTCTTAAAGATAAGGGAACAATTATCGGAGTGGAGCCGCTTGGCTATGGGGCTATTATAGAGGAAACAAGAAATACCCTGGAGAATGCTACGGAACTTACCAAGGCAATGGCAGAGATTATGCAGAAGGTAAATGAGGGTGATGGAACAATTGGCAAGCTTCTGAATGATGACGAGCTTTATCTGAGTACTATTGATTTGATGAAAACCGCCGAGAAAAGTCTTACCGCAATCTCAACAAAACTTGATACAGCTGCTCTTGTTATTAATGCTATGATTGCCGGTGTGGAGTCTGTAGTACGAAATGTGGATAATATTGTTGAAAAAGTTGATGCATTAGTGGTTGATGTAAACAGCGGCAAGGGATTGCTCGGTCAGCTGTTGAAGGATAGCAGTGATGTATCGAATCAGCTTGCGTCTGTGCTGGCTAACGTTGTTTCCATTACTGAAGACACTCGTCTGGGGACAGCAAGATTTGCCGAGAACATGGAAGCACTCAAACGGAACTGGTTGTTTAAGAGTTACTTTGAACAGAGGGGGTATTATGATAAGCCCGGTTATGAAAAAGAGCTTGATGATTATCTGAAGCAGATAAACAACAGAATCAGGATGCTGGATGAAAGAATTGAAACATTAAAGAATCTGGAAAAAACGACCCAGCCCCAGAAAAAATAGTTTTGTCCGGCAGATTAATAGGTGGGGTCCATGCCGTACTTGCCGCAGGCATATATCATGAGCAGAGAGCTTAAGTCCACCAAAGCTTTTGACTGATCTTTATCATAGATAAGCAAATCATATACTTCCGCAACAAATTTCATATTATCCAGGATTTTCGTCAGCTCAGAGTATTTTGGA
>CAYYJL010000017.1:0-14862 GCA_964472245.1 uncultured Ignavibacteriaceae bacterium
GGCGTTGACAAAGGAACTGCAGCACTCTATGACGTGGGAGCGGTTTGCCGCATTAAAAAGTGAAATAGATAAACTGCCCGGCAGGTCCGGTAAACCGTTTTATTATTTTCAGGCGGATGAATATGAGGGGCTAATCTGCACCTTGTTTGAGCTGACTGCTGCGCAGGGAAACCACCTGATCAGCCCGGAAGGATATCTGCTCACGGAAGATAATGTACTCAAAAAATCCATCTCCTTTTTACAGTACCTTATATATGCGGGCATTTCTCCCGCAGAGGTTGTAAGTTTGAAAGAGAATGAAAGCTACGGGCAGTTTTTTAAGAAGGAGGGCTTTGCTGTGCGGGGCTGGCCGGGGTTTATGAGCAAGACCAATGCTGCCTTTACAGATGAGTTCCGCGGAAAGATAAAAGCCGCACCTGTACCGCATCCCGCAGGAGGAAAAAGAGTATCGGTTTTCGGGGGGTGGAATCTGATGGTATCGCGTTTTTCCAACAATGTTCCGGAGGTTGTGAAGTTTCTTACCTATATGTTTAAGGAGGAAAACCAGCAGCTGCTTTTTGAGGAGGGGTATCTGCTGCCCGCCAACAGGAATATATATAAGAAAAAGGAATTACTTGCAAAATATCCCGAGCTGCAGTTTTACAACCAGCTTTTTGAGAGCGGGGTTTACCGGCCCATGGTGGAAGATTATACGGGCATTTCTGATATACTGGCAGTTAACATCAGCAAGGCACTGAGGGATAAAACCGATGCTGCACTGACAGTAGAAAATATTATTGGTGAACTGCGGCAGAGATAAGAGAGCGGTATGAAAAACAGTATCATTGAAAAGTTTCAGCAGTATCATTTTGAATTTAAACACGTAACCGTGCTGTTTGTGGTGCTGTTCAGTTTTCAGCTGATAGTATCCTTTGTTAACAAGGCATCAATAAAAAGTTTTTTAAGCACCACGCAGGAGTGGTATCAAAAAGAATCCGCAGAAGAAATCGCCAACCTGACCGCCACCGCAATTGAGCTTGCCATAGAATCAATTAATCACGGCACATCGGGCAATATTGATGAAAAGAAACGGGTGGTGCAATCCTTTGATATTATATTCAGCCAGCAGCAGCTTACCCACAATATAGAAAAGCTTTTCCTGGTAATGGAATACCGTGATACGGTATTGTGCATCAATGAGGGAGAAGCACTATTTGCGGTACTGAACAGAATGGAAATTCCGGAACAGCAGGAGCTGCCGCCCCCATCCGTTATACAGCGGTATTATACTCTTGAAGCAGACTTGCAGGCCACAGAGCGGATAAAAACGGTTATAGAAGACCGGTCCAACTTTCACATTTTTGTTCCCTTTGTTATTAAAGGGGAATACTTGGGGGCAATATATATGCTTATCTCCCCGGATTTCAGCAGTATCAGCAATAAAATTATAAGCAATTACGATGAGACTTCGGTAATTTATTTATCCCTTATTACCTTGGGCTTGCTTGCAATGTATTTTATTTCATCCTATACGGTAAAGGACAGGGATGAAACACAGAAAATACTTGCGGAAGAAAATGAAAAAAACCTGAAAAAGCAGATAAACTATGAAAAGGAGCTGGTTTTTACCAAGCGTATATACCATACGCACCATAAAGCAGAAAAAATCATGGGTTTTATTAAAGAAGATCTGCGGATTCTGGAAGTGAATAACATCAGCGATGTAAAATACCGCGTGACTAAATACTCCAATTTTATCAGCCGTGTTATTTATGATATGAAATGGTATGACCCGCCGGTACAGACAATACGGAATCAGATGTTTAATACTGATTTAAACGAGGTAATCCGTTTTATAAAAAAGAATATATTTGAACGGGTCTCCACGGTATCATATGCCAACAATATGGTGTGTGATCTTGACCCTGATATGCCGGTTGTGCATATTAACGAGTTTGTGATATGGGAAATTATTGAACCGTTGATTCAAAACAGCATAGACCACTCTAACCGGGGTGATTTGCTGATCCGGCTGGTGACCAAGTATAACAAAGAGCGGAATACTTCCAGGTTGATTATTGAAGATAACGGAAAGGGGATTGCACCGGAACTGCTGGTAAAAACCGAAAGCGGAATCCGGCTGATATTTACGGAAAATACAACAACCAAGCCGGATGGTATCATGAATGCCGGTTATGGTTGTTATATTGCGCATGAGATGAGCCGGCGCTGCGGATGGGAGATAGACGCAGAGAACAGCGAAACAGAGGGCTGCCGGTTTATCATTACCATAAAACACTAATGGAGCAAGAGAATGATTTTTCAGGAGCTGAACATAAACATTCTTCTGATTGAAGATGAGGAGTTTGATGTACGGAGAGTTAGCAATACCATAAAACCGTTTGCCGATAAAATGCGGCTTGCGAGCTATGTTTCCAACGGAAAGGCAGCATTAGAATATCTGGAACAGAATAAAGGGAGCATAGATCTGGTGATTATGGATTATCAGATTTCCGGCGGCATTATGGGCGAAGAGCTGATTACAAAAATCAAACAGATTGATGCTTCGCTGCAGATTATTGTTATAACCAAAATGACGATTAATCTGACTGATTATCATTTTGCTAACCGCCTTATTAAGGCGGGTGCGTTCTGGTATTGCACTAAATATCCCGTAGATATAGAGGAGTTTATATATCAGCCGACTGATTTTGTGCTGAGTATATTTAATGCGTATGAAAAATCCCGGCTGGAGCGTGAGCGGCAGAGGTCCATCCAGAAAATCAAAAGAAGCATTGATGATATATTGATTCAGAAAAAGATTATCGGCGAATCCGCTGTCATGTCTGAATTAAAAAATGATATAGAGCGCCTGGCAAAAAGCAATATCAACATATTAATACAAGGGGCATCAGGAACGGGTAAGGAGCTGGTAGCCCATAATATACATTACCGGAGCGAACGGAAGTATGAAAATTTTATAGTTGTGAATTGCGGCAGTCTGCCGGAGCAGCTGGTGGAAAGTGAATTGTTCGGCTATGAAAAAGGGGCTTTTACGGGAGCGGATAAAAAGAAATCCGGCTTGTTTGAAATTGCTGACGGCGGAACAATTTTTCTGGATGAAATAACCGAACTGCCGTTGGCGGCACAGGTTAAACTGCTGCGTGTTTTACAGGAAGGGGAGATAGAAAAAATAGGTCGCACCGGCATGATGAAAGTGAATGTGCGTGTGATAGCAGCAACCAACCGGAATATTGAAACGGAAGTAAAGGAACGAAGATTCCGTGAAGATTTATATTACCGGCTGAACGTGCTTCCTGTAATAGTTCCAGATTTGAAACGAAGGGCAGAAGATATACCGCTTATTATTAATCATTTCTTATATAATATAAGCGCAGATATGGGACGGGAAAAACCGGATATCGTGCCGGAGGCAATGAGTATATTAAATAAATATGACTGGCCGGGCAATGTTCGTGAATTAAAAAATGTTGTTCAGAGAATGTTGTTTTCTGCGGAGTCCACAATAACGCAAAAGCTGGTTTTAAAAGCACTTGGCATCAGTGACCCGGATGAACACAAAATGTCTGAGGAATTAAAGTCGCTGTTTAATGATAAAAACATCCTTGCGCTTAAGGAGGCCGAGGCAAAATTCCGGGAAAGATATTTTACCTTTGTAAGGGCACACTCAAGTTCCGATTCTGATGCAGCCAAAAAACTTGGGCTGGCTCCCCCTAATTACCACCGCATGATGAAGGAACTGGGGCTAAAATAGTTTATCAGTATTTATTAAAATAATAATCCGTCATTATTATAATAATAAGTGCCCCGGATTTTCCCTGAATTTTCTCTCCCCAAAACCATACCTGCATAGGGGTTTACGTCAAAACCCCGCTTGGCATGATTTCTGACTGAACAGGCAATAACTATCAGAAAGAGAAATGCCGAGCACTATATCCGTACCGGATGCCTTTTTTATCATATTATACCTGATTATTGTGGTCAGCATAGGATTTTATTACTCCGGCCGGCAGGATGTGAATTATAAGGATTATTTTCTCGCAGGCAGGAAACTGGGCTGGATAACCATAGGAATTTCCATTTTTGCGACCAACATTTCCAGCGAGCATTTTATCGGGCTTGCCGGGGCGGGGTCACAGACGGGGCTGGTTGTGGGGCAATTTGAGTTGATGGCTATTTTTATTTTGATTTTGTTCGGGTGGTTTCTTGCACCGGTATTTTATAAATCCGGAGTATATACAGTACCGGAATTTTTAGAACAGAGTCTGGGAGTGCGGATACGCAAGCTTTTTGCTGGTTTTTCCATTGCCAATTATTTTCTCACCAAGATACTTGTTTCCCTGTTTGCAGCCGGTCTTTTGTTTTATAATACCTTCGGATTAAATTTTTACGCATCATCCATACTGATTGTGCTGATAACGGGTTTATACAGTGTTATCGGAGGGTCTCTTGCAGTTGTAAGGACGCAGACATTTCAGGGTTTGCTGATGATAACAGGGGCAATTATACTTTCCGTATTGGGATATATAGCCGTTGGCGGTTTCAGCGAATTATATACAAAACTTCCCTCTGATTTTTTTACCATGTTTAAGTCCGTTGAAGATAAAGATTTTCCCTGGACGGGGATTGTTTTTGGTGCACCGATTATAGCTTTCTGGTATTGGTGTTCTGATCAATATATAGTACAGAGAACACTGAGTGCCGGTTCGATTGATGATGCAAGAAAAGGTTCTCTCCTGGCAGCAGCACTAAAAATTCTCCCCATCTTTATCCTTGTACTCCCCGGTTTGTTTGCAGCAGTATTATATCCTGAGTCCCGCGGGGATGGTGCATATTCCGCTATGATAAACGGTTCCATACTGCCAACAGGAATAAAGGGGATTGTGATAGCCGGTCTGCTTGCGGCAATCATGTCCTCATTATCCGGTGCGTTTAACAGCATTGCAGTTTTGTTTACTAATGATTTTTATAAAGTGCGCTTTCCGCAGACCAATGAAAGAAAGCTTGTTTTGGTTGGCAGATTAGCAACACTTGCAGCAGTTATCACTGCCGTTCTTATTGTACCGTTTGTTAAGGTAATCAGCTCTCAGTTGTATTTGTTTATCCAGAGCACACAGTCATTTATCAGCCCTCCAATAACTGCCGTAGTATTGTTCAGCTTGTTTTCCCGCAGAATGAATGGCAGGACTGCCATTATCACATTGCTTCTAATGGAAACCATCGGCATCGGCAGATTAATCCTGGAGATACTCGAAAAGAACGGTGTGCAGCTGTATCCGTTCTTCAGTTGGGTGCTGGAAGTTAACTTTTTACATTTTTCACTTTTCCTTTTTATCCTGAGCACCACCATGATACTGCTGTTGAATTTACGGAACAGCAGGGAAACCAATAAATTCAGTATACAGCTCAGAAACACGTTTAAGGAAAGTGCCGCGGAAATACAGTTCAGTTTCCGCCAGGCAGTGCGGCTGCACCGCCCGAGTTTTAATTTTATTTTATCGGCGGTGATATTAATTACCATAGCCGGTTTATGGAGCATTTGGTCTTAGTGTTATATACAATTATTCATACAGTATTATTTAATTAACTTAACATATCTGAGGATATATATGAAAAAAATACTACTCTCCGTATTATTCGTTCTCGGAATTTCCACATTTGCTTTCGGGCAGGTGATAGAAAGTTTCGATACGGATATATTTGCGGATACCACCTATCAGTTTTATTCTGAAGGCGGCATCAGCAGAATTGATTACTCAGTTGACGGGTCTGATTTCCGCCAGGGTACCGCATCGGCAAACATTAAGTTTGTAATTGGTGCACATCATCCCTGGGGCAGCTACGGGATTATCGAAAAGATGCTCCCCGCAGGGCAATATATGGATTGGACATCATCTGATACCCTTTCAATCTGGATAAAGGTGGTTACGCCTCCTACAATTCCGGCTAACATGGTTTTCCGTATTCAGTTGTTGGAAAGGCCGACCGCAAATGCACCGCAGGAAATCTGGGTGTTTGAACATGCAACCGTGCTTGATGCAACGGCAGACTGGGTAAAACTAAAAGTGCCATTGAGAATACTCGGCACGGACGGTGGTGCAAACCCATCTGATTCCGGCTTTGTAATCTTCCCATCAGGTTGGGGCGGCGGTCCAAATAATAACTGGAACAATCAGGAGTTTGATGCAGATAAAATTATCGGCTATGATATAGCAGCTGTTACTTCTGGCTTCACTCCGGGTGTTAATCTTCCCGCTGACTCATTGGTTGTTAAACTTGACGGATTTTCCCGTTCAGGAAACAAACCGATTCCGGCAATCATCTTTAACGGTATTCAGACAATGGGCAACCTTAGTGTTTTCACCTGGGGACAATCAGGATATGAAATTGTTACCGGAGCAGGTCCTGTGGCAAATACAAATGCTATCAAATGGACACAAGGTAATGAATGGGGCAATGGCTGGACCGGTTTTGGATTTAACGTATCACCTACGTTTAATCTTTCCGGAGCATGGCAGGTTGACAGTGTTAAGTTTAAATTAAAAGTTCCATCCGGAACAGGCGCCCTGCGCATTCAGTTTGAAGGCGGCGGCGGCAAAAAAGGAACAGTATTTACACCAACAGGTGACGGTCAGTGGCATAGTTATAAATTTGCTCTCCGTGATATGGTATTCCAGGATAATACTTCCAGCTTTGATTCCTCACAAGTAAACGTTGCTCAGTTAATGGCAGAAGCATCAGCAGTTGCCGGAACCGAAATCTGGATCACCGACTGGTGGACCGGTAATCCGGTATTTGATGTTGTTCCTCCGGTTGCACCGCAGGGTGTTGCAGGATTTGCAGGAACATTCCAAAACGTTGTTACCTGGCAGGATGTACCCGGTGAAACAGGCGAAACCTATGATGTATATTACTCAACCGCACCTATAACAGATGTTACGGCACCTGGTGTGGAAGTTGTTAAACTTGGCGTTGCAGAAAATGCACAGCTTATTGAACATCTTCTTATTGCACCTGTTACCAATCAGTCAGTAACCTATTATTATGCAGTTATCTGTAAAGACTTAGCAGGCAACAAAAGCCCGGTAAGTTCAAATTCCTCCGCAGTTACCAACACTGCAAAAGGAAAACCAACCATCTCCCTTTCTGCACCAACATCAACCTTTAATCCGGACGGAAACTTAGCTGAATGGTCATCCATAGCACCAATCAGAATGTTCCCATCAGACGGAACGGGATTTGTTGTTACCAACACAACCATTAACGGCGATAACGATGCTTCAGCAAATGCATATGTGGCAGTTGACGCACAGTATCTGTATGTTGCATTTGATGTAAACGATGATATACTGGTAAAGAATAACAATCCGGATTCATATCTGAATGATGCTGCGGATTTATTTATCGGATTATATAACTGGCACGGAATGCCTCATACCAGCTACAGAAGAGGCGCAGAACCGGATTATCATTTCAGATTTGCACACAACAGAATTCTTATTGACGGTTCAGCCGGAACAGACAGCTTAATCGGTCTTGGTGCAAACTATTACTTTGGCGAAAAATTCCCTTCAGGATATATTATTGAAGCAAGAATGAGCTGGGCACAGCTTGCAGCACAGGGTAATGACAACACCTTTGTTCCTGTTGAAGGATACAGAATACCGTTTGATATGGCATTGAATGATGCAGATGCAACCGGTTCCAGAGAAGGAATCTTAACCTACTCACCGTTTAACGAAGACCGTTCTTATCAGGATGTATCCAGATGGACTCACACCTGGATTGGCAGTCTGTGGAACCCGACAAGCGTAAACGATGTACTGACTGCAGAAAGCTACGGCCTTGCACAGAACTATCCTAATCCGTTTAACCCGACCACCACAATTCAGTATGCTATCCAAAAACCGGGCATGGTATCACTCCGCGTGTATGATATGCTTGGCCGCGAAGTTGCTGAACTGGTTAATGTTGAACAGGAAACCGGTGTATATACAGTACGCTGGGATGCATCAGGACTTTCAAGCGGTATGTATATTTACAGACTTGAGAGCGGATCATTTTCCAAAACTCAGAAGTTAATGCTCCTTAAATAAGTGAATGAATAATTATGTGCGGGGGCTCCGGCTCCCGCACATTGCTAAGAAACAAACTGCGGACTGATTGCTGCTGATTTAAAATAACAGAAAAATATAACTATGTATAAAATCTTACTTGTTTTACTCTGTATACTTTCTTTTCATACCGCTCACGGCGGCGTGACTGGTAAAATATCAGGAAAAATTGTTGACGATAAAACCAACGAACCCATCATAGGCGCAAATGTGCTGGTTGAAGGAACCTATCTTGGCGCAGCGGCTGATATAGACGGATACTACGCAATAGGCAATGTACCGCCCGGCAGATACCGGATAATAGTATCGGCAATTGGTTATCAGAAGGTGATTGTTGAAAACATCTTAGTGAAGATAGATTTAACAACAAGTATTGATGTCCGCATGGCCAGTGAAACCTTAATGCTGGATAAAGAAGTTGTTGTAACTTCACAGAGGCCGCTGGTTCAGAAAGATCTGACCTCCACATCCACCACCATATCGGCTGAAGATATTAAGGTGATGCCGGTGGAATCAGTGGGGCAGCTGGTTAATCTTCAGGCGGGTGTTATAGACGGGCACTTCCGCGGAGGCCGCTCTAATGATGTGGCATATCTTATAGACGGTGTGGCTGTTACTGATCCGTTTAACGGCGGATTCGGCATGGAGGTTGAAAACACATCAATCCGTCAGATGGAAGTTATAACGGGAACGTTTAATGCCGAATACGGGCAGGCACTTTCCGGCGTTGTTAATATTGTAACCGAAGGCGGTTCAAACAAATTTAAAATGGGAGTTTCCTCATATATAGGAAACTTTATAACGGGGAATACAGATATATTCAGAAATTTAGATCAGGCAGACAGGATTGCACAGCGCAGTGTTCAGGTAACACTCAGCGGGCCTGTATCTCCTATTAACAATTTATACTTTTTTGCAACGGGAAGATATGCGGCTAACTCCGGTCATCTGTACGGCAAACGCGTATATAAGGTAACCGATGATGTTCCTTTTTACCCCGATCCTGCAAACAAATCACTTTGGATAGCACGGAATACCGGTGACGGATCATATGTATCCATGAATCCCGGGCATAAATATTCCTTAAACGGAAAACTGACATACGCGCTGCCGCAGATAGCTTTTACGTATTCACTTTTCTGGGATCAGACAGAGAACAGATATTATGATCATAACTTCAGCTGGACTCCCGATGGCATGATGACACATTACGGATCAGACTGGATACAGAATCTGCAGATTATTCATGATTTATCATCTTCAACAAACCACAGTTTAAAATTCAGCTTCAGCAAGTACAGTTATAAAGGATACTTGTATGAAGATATGTTTGACCCGCGGTATGTGAATCCGAGACAGGGTATAGCCATTTCAAATTATACATTCCGTTCCGGAGGAAACCAGGGGGGGCGTTATGAAAGATTTACAAAAACAATGGTTGGGCAATGGGCTCTTTCCTCCCAGGTGAACAAAGAACATAAGATAGGCATGGGAGTCGAGGCAAGGATTTATGATATATATAATCACAGCCAGGATTTAGTTAACCTTACTGACGGTCAGATAGACAGTCTCGGCAATACAATTTTTACTCCCGGTTATCCCGCAAAAGGTACCATATCAGATGTCGGCTCGCACATAGAGTATCAGAAATATCCGCTGGAAATAAGCGCGTATATACAGGATAAAATGGAATATGACATTATGATTATCAATGCGGGTATCCGCTTTGATTATTTTAATGCAAACAGCCGGCTGCCGGTAGATAAAAAGAACCCGACCAGAAATACCGCATTCCCCGGCGCTGACCAGTGGGAAGATGCAGATGCAAAAATGCAGGTAAGCCCCAGACTTGGTGCATCGTTCCCGATAACGGACAAAGGCATAATCAGATTTTCTTACGGACATTTCTTTAAGATTCCGGCTTTTGAAAATCTGTATCAGAACCCTGATTTTATCGTCCGCCCGGGTAATTCACTCAGCTCTGTTATAGGCAATCCTGATTTGAATGCCGAAAAAAATATTATATATGAACTCGGTTTGCAGCAGGTTTTGTTTGAAGATATTTCCCTTAACACATCTCTCTATTACCGTGATATCCGTAACTGGCTGGGTATGGAAATTGTGAATACGTATGAAGGATTTAAGTATGCACGCTTTATTAACCGTGACTATGCCAACGTACGCGGCTTGATCATTGTGCTTGATAAACGCTTTTCCAACAACTTCAGCGCAAAACTGGACTATACCTACCAGATAGCTGAAGGCAACTCATCTGACCCGTATGCTGTCTATAATAAAAACCAGACCGTACCTCCGATTGAGGAGGCCAAAACAGTTGTTCCTCTTGACTGGGATCAGCGCCATACCATTAACCTGAGCGTAAATGTGGGATTGCCGGGTGACTGGACAACAGGAGTAATTGTACAGTTTGGCAGCGGCTCACCGTACACGGAAGACCCGAGAATATCCCGCGGAGTCCGTTTTGAGAACGGCGGTATTAAGCCGACCTTTTTTAATATGGATTTGAGAGCGGATAAGGTATTTGATATCGGCGGGTATTTCTTAAGAACGTATGTTATGATATATAATGTGCTGGATATAAAGAATGAGTTCGGCGTGTATGCAAGTACAGGCAGGGCTAATGTGGATTTAAATACACAGTATGCGGGAGAAGTAATCGGACTAAATACCATTGAGGAATATATAAAGAACCCGGCAATGTATTCGGCTCCGCGAGAAATCAGAATAGGAGTTGGCATTGACTTTTAATTTTCGGAGTTTTTTCATGTTTAAGAAAATTTTTATAACCCTCTTTATCCTGCTGACGTGCAGTATATACGCTCAGGTAACCCCTCAGACACAGCGGTACCGGAATGATGAAAAGGGTAATATACAGAACAGAAGAGAAGGTGTGATGGACGGCAACCAGGTCCGCACGCTGTTTTATAATAATGGTGAAGTAGGCCAGTGGCCGTATCAGCCCTCAGGTGAATGGCCGAAGGGTTCGGGACACTCTTATCTGGACGGTGTAAGCGTGCTGATTGCATCGGAAATTACCGCACCCGGCAACGGGCAGATAGTGCATCCGCTGCAGACCTCATACAGAGAATGGATGGATAAAGACCCCAGCACAGGAGAGATATGGGGATTTGAACCGGTTGCAGGATATATGCACACGACTTCTAAAAAACCGGCGATAAATACTGATCCGGCAACATGGCCGCAGAACTGGCCTGCAGCTTTGGATTTAACTCCGGAGTGGGATGGATTCTGGTACGGGTATTTTGGACGCGGTGTTTTGAATTCCGATTTTGAAACGTTTTTTGTCATGGATGACTCCAAGGATAAAGAGTTCACCAGAAACCCGTTTTATTATTTTCCGATTGCTTCTGACTCCACGAGAGCGGGATTAGGGCTCCGTGTTGAAGTACGCGGTTTTCAGTGGTCACATGTATTAGCAGAAGATATTATTTTCTGGCATTACGATATTATTAATATATCTGATTTTAATTATCCTAAAACTGCATTCGGGTTTTATACCGATTGCGGCGTGGGCGGTACGGATGACTCCGAAGATGATAACGCATCATTTGATCTGCGCTTAGACTTAGCATACTGTTATGATAATAACGGACAGGGTCTGCCGGATAACTGGAAAACAGGTTATTACGGATACGCATATCTTGAAAGCCCGGGAAACGGATTTGACGGATTGGATAATGATCAGGACGGCCTGATTGATGAAAAAAGAGATGACGGTATTGATAATGACGGTGACTGGGTTACATATACCGATCTTAACGGCAATGGTGTATGGGATGCAGATGAAAATGAACCATTGAACAACGACGTTGGCCGCGATGGTGTTGGCCCGTTTGACAGACAATATACCGGACCGGATGAAGGTGAAGGCGACGGAATTCCTACGGACGGTGAACCAAATTTTGACAAAACAGATAAAGATGAGTCTGATCAGATTGGTTTGACAGCACTTTCTATATATAGATTAGGTCAGGGCGGAACCGGCGGCGGCTGGCCAAAGGATGATGAATCCATCTGGCTGAAAATGAATGCCGGTACGTTTGATACCTCCTTGCAGAGAGCAAACATCAGTATGATCTTTGCATCAGGTTTGTTTCCGCTGAATCAGGGCTTAAGAGAAAGATTTTCCATGGCGCTGCTTTTCGGCGAAGATTTGAATGATATTATCTTCAATAAGGAAACAGTTCAGCAGATATATAACAGTAACTATAACTTTTCTAAACCACCGATTAAGCCAAAGCTCACAGCAGTGGCAGGTGACAGAAAAGTATATCTCTACTGGGATAACATTGCAGAAGAAAGCCGCGACCCGTTCCTCGGTTTCCAGAATAACGATCCTACCCAGGGATACAAAAAGGATTTTGAAGGATATCTTATATACAGAAGCCGCGAGCCGGAATTTAATGATATAAAGCTGATTACCGACTCCAAAGGTTCTGCTAAATACTGGAAGCCGATAGCACAGTTCGACTTAAAGGACAGCATTATGGGACCGGATCCGATAGGCATTAACGGTGCTCATTTCTGGAGAGGCAGTGAAACCGGACTCCGTTATGCATACATAGATACCGATGTGCAAAATGGTGTTGAGTATTATTATGCATGCGTATCATATGATCAGGGCGACCCGAACTTTGGTACAGCAGGTTTGCAGCCTTCAGAATGTACAAAGATTATTACGCAGGACTTTGCAGGCAATCTTCAGTTTGTTGATATTAACTGCGCTGTTATTACGCCGAATGCACCTGTTGCCGGATATACACCTCCGGAAATTATCGGTGATTTGAAAAATGTAACGGCAGGCGGCGTTGGCTCCGGTGATATACAGGTGACCGTGCTGAATCCCGGGTCTATACTTTCAGGCGCCGATTATTCTGTGCTTTTTAATTCATCAACAAGCTACCCTCTATACAGGACACATGGGTTCAAAATTGTAAGAACACATAACAGTGTTGTGGATACGATATTAACTGCTGACTCAACATATATAGGTGCAAATCTGGTCAGTCCTCCGTTTGACGGCATGGCTCTGACGGTTATTAATGACACTTCAATTACTGTTAATGATTCCTTAACCGGATGGGTAACAGGCAGAACCAATTTAGTAACCCTGGTAACCCCGGACTTAACACCGGTCCGCGGTATAGCATGGCCTGCAGATTATGAAATAACTTTTTCCGATACACCGCAGGATACATGCTTTATTCAGTCTCCGCCGCTGTATTCACGTTTCCCCGTGAACTTTAAGGTGTTTAACAAGACGGAGAACAAGCAGTCCAAAATAGCGATTAAAGATAATGATGCATCGGGCTCATTAACTATTGGTGATCAGATACAGATACTGGAGTTTCAGGGAACGGTATCACAATCTAATGTGCGTTTTGCATGGAATCTTTCTTACGATGCTCCGTTTAATCCGA
Organism: uncultured Ignavibacteriaceae bacterium; assembly: GCA_964472245.1. Lineage (GTDB taxonomy): Bacteria > Bacteroidota > Ignavibacteria > Ignavibacteriales > Ignavibacteriaceae > H2-BAC3. The sequence goes on from CAYYJL010000017.1 coordinate 13,577, forward strand.
ACGCATCACCTGCATATCCGCAGCCCGGAGACAAATATCAGATTACCACGAACAGACCGTTCAAAAATGGTGATTACTTCAGATATGTGACCAGACCGGCATCGGCTGATAATTCAGCAGCAAAAGACGAGCTGGGTAAAATAGATGTAGTGCCTAATCCATATGTAGGAGCGGCCTCATGGGAAAAGAGAAATCTGAACTCTACAGGCAGAGGCGAGAGAAAGATAGATTTTGTCCGCCTTCCGGCTGAATGCACTATTCGTATATATACGATTACAGGCCAGCTGATTAAAACACTGTACAAGAATTCTTCAATCTCTGACGGCAGTATATCCTGGAATCTGGTAACGGATGACGGCATGGATGCAGCTTACGGAGTATATGTTTATCATGTTGATGCTCCCAATATCGGGGAACACATCGGCAAATTTGCACTCATTAAATAAGAGGAAGAACAGAAATGAAATTTATAGTAACAGTTATCACTCTTATTTTTACCGTTCAGTTTTCTGCAACGGGACAAGGATTTAAGTCCGATGTATCCAAACGGGGTACAACGGCAGCTTCGTTTCTTTCGATTGGACAGGGAGCGCGCTCTACCGGAATGGGGAGCGCATTTGCAGGGAATGCAAATGATGTCAGCGCTATATACTGGAATCCTGCAGGTCTGACTAAGGCAGAAGGATTTCAGATGATGTTTGACCATACCATGTGGATAGCTGATGTTAATTATAACTTTGTAGCCGCAAGCTTTAATATGGGCAGCGGAACTATCGGGTTAAGTATTATCAGTTCCGATGTGGGTGATATGCGTGTAACAACAGTTGAAAACCCGGATGGAACAGGTGAAACATTTACCGCAACTGATTTGGCTATCAGTCTGGCGTATGCTATGCAGCTGACGGATAATTTTGCCATCGGGTTTAATCCCAAGTTTATCTATCAGAGTATATGGAAGATGAATGCCACAGCTTTTGCGCTTGATATGGGTGTGCAGTATGTGACACCGTTTGACCGCGCAGTGCTTGCAATGTCTATCTCCAACTTTGGAACAAAGGTACAACTGCTGGGTAACTCCAATCTTGTGCTTTTTGATATGGACCCTAATAACACAGGTGATAACGGCAAATTGCCCGCGTATCTGGAAACCAGTCAGTGGTCTTTACCGCTGAACTTTCGTGTTGGTGTAAGCTATGACCCAATACGGATGGATCAGCATAAACTGGTGGTTGCAGTGGATGCGCAGCACCCGAGTGACGACTATGAAAGCTTAAACATTGGTGCTG